>JABDJG010000129.1 GCA_013002595.1 Hyphomicrobiales bacterium
GGGATAGGTAATGAGTGGCAACGAACCACAGCGCAAGCAGTTCGACAGCGGTGTCAGAATTTTTTCGGCCGGCGACCGAAGCGATCTTTGCTACCAGATATTCAGCGGCTCGGTGAACATCCTGCTCGACGTCAAGGGCATCGACAGGGTTGTGGCGACACTCGGCCCCGGCGAGGTCTTTGGTGAAATGGGCATCATCGACGACGGCCCGCGTTCAGCCTCTGCCGTTGCCGCCGAGGATACCGTGTGCATCGCTTACACGCCCGACGATATCCTGCACCAGATCGACAACAACCCGCAAACCATGGCCGCCATCATGAAGACACTGATCAAGCGTCTGCGCGATGCCAATCACGCGATCGAAGGCGGCGATGCCGACACCAAACTGACCAAGAAGATACTGAGCAAGCTGATCAGCTAGAGCATTTTTCATTCAATCGGCACCGGCCCGCTATCCACACAGTTTCGGTTTGCCAGCGCTGGCCGCATTGGAGCCATACTTCATTTCCGCAATGTTCGCCCAGTAGGCAGCCGCCTCGCACATCGGACACGGACGCGACGACGAAAACATGATCGCCCCGCTGAGATCGCGCTCGCTGAGCCGGCGGGCCGCATCCCTGATCGCGGCAAGCTCTGCATGCCCTGTCGGATCATGCTCGACAACCACCCGGCTGTGCGAATGACCGATGATCACATCCTTGCGAACGATGACGGCGCCATAGGGCTGATCGCCCAGCGCAACAGCCAGGTTGCGCAGTTTGAAGGCGCGGGCGATGAACGCGGCATCATCGGGCACTTCGGGCTGCAAGATAGCCTCACCGCCCCCCGCTGTTGCACCGGTTGACCACAGTGCAGCGGCTACACCACCGGCGATGACCCCGCTAACCAGCTGCCGGCGCTGGCACGTGGAGCTCAAACTTGCGGTTTTCGTGTCGGAAAAGCTCAAATTACACCCTCCTTTTCGGTCAAAAACAGGCTTTTTCACCAGTTTACGCGGCGAAAAACGCGCGCGATATGTCGAATTTACGTCGCATGAATCGCGGTCGGCGGAATACACTCAACCGTTCCGGCACGCAATTCCCGGCAGCACCGAAAAAAAGGACCGCCAAATGGCAAGTAGAGCGCCCAATATCGTCCTCATAATGGCCGACCAGCTCGCCCCGCAGTTTACCGGCGCTTATGGCCACCCACTGGTCAAGACCCCGCACATGGATGCCCTGGCAGCGCGCGGCGCCCGGTTCGATGCAGCCTATTGCAATGCACCGTTGTGCGCCCCGTCGCGCTTCAGTTTCATGGCCGGTCAGCTGGTCACCCGTATTGCCGCCTACGACAACGCCAGCGAGTTCCCGGCATCGGTCCCGACATTCGCGCACTACCTCAAGATGATGGGCTACCGCACCTGCCTGTCCGGCAAGATGCACTTCGTCGGTCCCGACCAGATGCACGGTTTCGATGAACGCGTCACCACCGATATCTACCCGTCCGACTATGCCTGGACGCCGGACTGGGAATTGCCGGACGAGCGCATCGACAAGTGGTACCACAACATGAAATCGGTCCGCGAAGCCGGCGTTGCCGCCACCACCTTCCAGATCGATTATGACGAAGAGGTCGGCTTTTTCGCAAAACGCAAGATCTTCGATTATGCCCGCGAGCGCACCGAGCCATTCTGCCTGGTTGCCAGCTTCATCCACCCGCACGATCCATATGTCGCCCGCAAGGACTGGTGGGACCTGTATGATCCAGCAGACATCGACATGCCGGCATTCGATCTTGCCCGCGATGAGCAGGACCGGTTTTCACAGCGGGTGATGGACGGCATTGAGGCAAGCACGGTGGCGGTCACCGATGACGAAGTGCGCAACGCGCGCCATGCCTATTATGCCAACACGTCCTACTTCGACAGCAAGGTCGGTGAACTCGTCAAAACGCTCCAAGAGGCCGAAATGCTCGATGACACCGTCGTCATCGTCACCGCCGATCACGGCGACATGCTCGGCGAACGCGGCCTGTGGTACAAGATGAACTTCTTTGAGCATTCTGCCCGCGTGCCGATGATCATGGCAGGGCCCGGCATCGAAAACACCACCGTGCCCAACGCCTGCTCGCTGGTCGACATCCTGCCGACCATGCTCGACTTCGCGGCGACGTCCGGCGCCGCCCGACCCGAGCTGGGCCAGCCGATCGATGGCCGCTCGCTTTTGACCCTCGCCTCGGGCGGCACAGATGACGCCGACGAAGCGATTGGCGAATACTGCGCAGAGATGACGTCGCACCCGGTGTTCATGATCCGTCGCGGCAAGTTCAAATACATTCATTGCGACATCGATCCGCCCCAGCTGTTCAACCTGGAGACAGACCCGCAGGAAAAGGTGAACCTGACCGGCGATGCCGGTTACGCCGCCACCGTCGAAGCGTTTGCCGCCGAAGTGCGTCGGCGCTGGGACAGCGAGCAGATCCGCCACAACGTGATCGCCACGCAAAAGCAGCGCCGCGCCGTCCATGCCGCCATGGAGCAAGGGTTGCTGACGTCGTGGGACTACAACCCGCCGCGCGATGCTGCCCAGGAATATGTCCGCAACCACATGGACTGGACAGTAGCCGCAGCCAAGACCCGTTTCCCGCCGTTGACGGAATAACGCTGTGCCCGCTTTTCCCGTGGCCGACCGTGGACTATAGGTGTCGGGTAAATTCAGCAGATGAGGTTGTGAATGCCGACTTTGGAAGGAAAAACTGCCCTCGTCACTGGTGGACGCAAGGGCATTGGCCGCGCCATTGTTGATGGATTTGTTGCCGAAGGCGCCCAAGTGATGACCTGCGGGCGCGGCGCTCGCCCCGATGATCTGCCCGGCCATATCCATTGGCACAGCGTCGACGTTGCCGACAACGACCAGGTCGAGGCCCTGAAGCTGGCTGCCATTGCCGCTCTTGGCGATCTGGCAATCCTTGTCAACAATGCCGGCATCCAGCTTGAAAAGACCGTTGTCGACAGTACCGATGCCGACTGGGACGCGGTCATGGGCGCCAATGCAAAGGGCGTCTTCCAGACCTGCCGGGCATTTATCCCGGTGATGACCGCCGGCGGCTCGATCATCAACATCGGATCCATATCTGGCAACGTCGCCGACCCGTCGATGGCGCTCTACAATGCCTCCAAGGCCTTCGTGCACGGCCTGACCCGCTCGATCGCGATTGATCACGGCCCCGGCATCCGCTGCAATGCAATCTGCCCCGGCTGGATCATGACGGATATGGCCGATGCTGCATTCGATCTGGCGCGCAACCCCGAAGCGGCCAAGCGCGATGCCCTTGCCCGCCATCCGGCCGGCCGTTTCGGCAAGCCGGAAGACATCGCTGCCCTGGCGATATGGCTGTCCGGCGATGCATCCAGATTTGCCACCGGCCAATGCTATGCGCTGGATGGCGGCATGACCGCTGCCTCACCGCTCAATCCCGGCTTGTTTTAATCCTATGTCCTGATCAGAGCATTTTTTGCTCATATGGGATTATTTGTCCGGGTGTTTAGCACTAAGGTGGACCATCAAATGGTTCCGTATAAGTAAAACATGCTCTATCGTTCACTGATCACAGTTTTGACGTGGTTCAGCAGCAAATTGCCGGCCACGAAACCACCAACTTATGACGAGAGGTATGGCATGCCGAGGACCAAAGGAATTTTCAACGCAAGTTTGTTCGCAGCAGTGCTGGCGATAGCAACCGCAGCGGCATCGCTGACGGTCATCACTACACCGGCCAGTGCCGAAATCGCAGCGCGTCCCGGCTGGGTCATCACCCCTACCACGCACAAATATCTCGATCTGACCCAGCTGGTGGCAAATGCAGCCAAGCGACACAAGATTTCGGTTGTTGCTGTGGCCTCGGCAACCGTCGGCGTCGAGCTCGCGCTGCAAGAAAAAATCCCGGGCAATATGGTCATCGGCCTATATCATCCGCGTTTTGCCAAGCGAACCCTGGCGGCCAGCATTCCAGCCGGTATCGAAGCACCGATCAGAATCTATATCACCGAGAACGCGGATGGGACCGCGACGATTTCCTATAAGAAGCCAAGTTTCGTTTTCGCCCCCTATATGGAAGAAGGTGGAGCCGCTCTCAAAGAGCTGGCAACCGAACTGGACGCCCTGTTCGATTCACTTGTAAAGGACGCCGCCACACCATTGGGTTGAATGCGTCGGGGCTGACCCATGCGGCACGCTGAAACAATCATCATAGGCGGTGGTCCAGCTGGCAGTTCATGTGCCTGGAAGCTCAGACAGCGCGGCCATGATGTATTGATCCTGGACAAGGCCGAATTTCCCAGGCTCAAGTTATGCGCTGGCTGGATCACCACCAAGGTGATGCAGGACCTCCAGTTCAGTCAGGATGACTATCCGCATCCCATCTTGAAACTGCAGATCCATTCGCACATCAAAGGTCTCCCGTTTAGCCTGCGCGGCCTACCCACGCCGGGGGACAATTATTCGATCCGCCGCGTTGAATTCGACCATTGGCTGCTGCACAGATCAGACGCTGAAACCATCCAGCACACTGTAAAGACGATCCGCCGGGATGGCGACCTCTATATCGTCGACGACCAGTTCTCGTGCCGCAACCTGGTCGGCGCCGGCGGCACGTCCTGTCCGATCCGGCGCAACTTTTTTCCCGACAACCGCCGTAAATTTCGTCAGGTCGTTACACTAGAGCACGAGTTCGAATACCCGGATCGCGCCGACATCTGTCACCTCTATTTCAGGCACTATGGCGCCAAGGCCTATGCCTGGTATTTTCCCAAAGCGGACGGTTTCGTCAACATCGGCCTTGGCGGCAAGGCCAATGCCTACAAGATGTCTGAAAAAAACATTCATCAGCACTTCAAGAGCTTCCTGTTCGATCTGGTCGAACAAGGCTTGCTGGACCGGCAAACGGCGGAAAATTTCCACAGCACCGGCCACCCCTACTACCTCTATTCCGACCATGGTGAAGTCAAGAAGGACAGGATCTATCTGATTGGCGATGCCGCCGGCCTGGCGACCGTCGACCTCGGTGAGGGCATAGGCCCGGCCATTGAAAGCGCCCTGATGGCAGCCGATGAAATTCTCGGCTCCCCCGGTTACATGAAGAACGCGGTGACCCAGTTCAGTACCGCCGGCCTCGCCCAGCGTCTTGCCAGGCGCTTCATAGCCCCAAAAGCGGTGCAATAGTAAACGTATTGATTAACCGGCTCCCGCCGACTGCTTTTTGAGCTTCATCACTCTGCAGAACGACTGCTCCAACCGGCTGTGGTCCAGTTCACCCCTGGCCACGGCATCTGTAATCGTGCGGACGGCAAATTTGGCCGCTTCCGGTTGCTGTACCTTCACGTTGCCGATCAAAACCATATCGTTTCCAGCCGCCAGAGATTGAACGATGGCCTGGGCCAGCGGGTGATCTTTGGCAATTGCCGCCATTTGCAAGTCGTCCGACACGATGACCCCGTCGAACTTGAGATCCTCACGCAGTATTTTGACTGCATTGCGTGAAAAAGTGGCCGGCAGGTTCTCCGGGCTCCAGATTTCGCGATTGATCAGATGGGCCATCATTACCGCGTCCACCAGACCATCCGCGATCAACTCACGGTAGGGAATGAGTTCATCTTCCTGCCAGTCGCCCGTAACATCGACGACCGACACATGACTGTCGCGGCGGCTCGAACCATGGCCGGGAAAATGCTTCAGCGCGGTTGCAATCTTTTTCTGGCGATGGGCCTCGATGAACACCTGGGCGTATTCGGCAACAACCTCCGGATCGCGGCTGTAGGAGCGGTCCAGCTTTCCAATGATCGGATTGTTCCGCCTGAGATCGAGATCAACGACCGGCCCAAGATTGAAATTGAACCCCGCCGCTGCCACGTCGCCGGCCATACGCGAGTAGATCTGCCGGGCCGATTTTGGGCCGCGCGATGCAATTGACCTGGCGGTGGGCTGTTTGGCGAAACCGTTGCGTGGTGTCAGCCTTTCAACCTTGCCGCCCTCTTCATCGACCGCCAGGAACGGCTTAACGCCGGTGGCATGCTTGGAGAACAGACCGGTTAGCGAGCGAATCTGTTTGACGCCGGTTATGTTGCGTCCAAAGAACACCAGCCCGCCGGCATAACCTTGTTCCACCTGGGCAAGCGCTTCCTTCACGCCGTTATGCGAAGCCGCACTGCCGGTGAACCCGATCATGACCAACTGACCGTAGATCGCAAGGGCATCGGGAGCCGACTTGGCCTCGATACACGCGGCATGGGCCGGACTCGCCACCATCAAGGGCAGCATCAAAGCAAGGAGCAGCCTTCTCAATTTTCCTTGATCCCGAGCCTGACGCCTTTCTTGTAGCGTGCCGGAAAGGATGCCGACTTCAGCCAGCATGTTGCAGTGCGCTTGACATGCGCAAAGCTTCTGCATCGACGATCGGCTTCACAAGCCTTGTAGCAATCGAGAAAACCTGTGCCGTCCAGCATGCGGTAGTCGGAGGCCGTGACATCCTTGTTGTCGAAAACGCGTATATTTGACGGCCGCACGCGGCGCAACTCGGACTGGCGCACAGCCGACAACGCCTGATAGTTGGGCATCAAGGTGCCGACGGTTTCCTTCAGAAAACACAGGCGGTGCTTTTTGTTGTAGGTGAAGGCCCGGCACCGCTGGTCTGCACCGCAAATCGTGTTGCATCTGTTGAGGCTGACGTTCCTGACCGTCTGATAATCACCACCAAAGACATCATAGCCGGCCAGGTCGCGCAGCCGGTCTGGGTTGCCTGACGAGTTGTTTTGGGTGACGTCCGTGTCGGGTACATTGACCACTTTTTTCGTCTGGGATGTCTGCTTCAGCGCTTGCATGCGGTCCCTGGCCTGACCGGCATAGATGCCGCCATCAAAGGCGATTAAAAACCGCTGATATCCAGCAATTGTGTGCTCGGCGATAGCCTTGTCCCAATGAATCTTTTCGACTTTGGCTTCATAGAGTTTTTGAATTTTAGCCCGGCAACCAGAGCCGGGATATGTTTTCAGGAACTTCTCATAGGCCTCCAGCGTATCATCAAGGATCGCCCGTTGGCAGGCCAGCTTGTCATTCCCGGGTTTGGTGTTGCGGTTATTGGTCGTGGTCTCAATGACGGTCTTTGTGCCGCCGGTACCGGTCTTTCCGCCATCGGCGCCAGCATCCTTGCCGGCAAGGTAAAAATCCCGGATCACCTCGTCATAATAGGCCGGCACCTGTTTGTGATTGACCTCCAGCGCGCGCTCGCGCACCCGCCTGCGAACCCGGGTTGCGATCTGCAGCAACGACAAACCTGGTTGTTGGAGAAGCGGCAACAGTTCACGCGTATATACCGAATTCCCGTTCTGATCCTCGTCGGACAACCGGTCGAGCGCCGACTGCCCGATACCTGCCGAATACATGATAAACGTGCCGCTGGCCGGCTGCACCCGTCCCAAGCCGCGGCTGGAGCCGATTGAACGGCCTGCCGTCGTGGCAAACGGATTGTCACGGCAGGCGTCCAGAATGACCAGGTTGAGCCGTCCGCCGCGGTTTTGCAACTGCTCCAGCATATCATCCGTGCTCATTGATGCTGCTTTGAGGATCTCTTCTTCGCCGCCCTGGACCTGCGGCATGTCGCTGGGCAACAGGAAATTCTGCCCCTTGATCTCAACGCCGTGGCCAGCAAAGAACAACGCCACAACATCACCGCGCTCGATCTGGTTCAAAAACCGCTGCCAGGTTCGTATGAATTCGATGCGGCTGGCATTGTGAGCCGCAAGCACCTGGAAGCCCTGGCTGGCAAGAGCTGACGAAATCGACTTGGAGTCGTTGACCGCCTTCTTCAGCTGCTGGTGGTCCGGCAGATTGACGTATTTATCGATGCCGACTACCAGCGCAATGCGCTTTTCCGCAACAGCTGGCTCGGTCGCCAGCGCTACTAAAACAAGCAGCAATATCAAAGCCATACGTCGGCACATCATACTCACCGTCGCCTAAATTACCTTAGCGTTAGAGTATGTCAGACAATCGAAGCTACATCAAACGACAGGTTGGCATATGTTGATAGGGACCGGCCGTTTGCCGACCTTGCGGCCTCAGGACACCCGATCGATCTTGATGGTGACGTACGTCCACAGCTTTGCCGCCAACTTCGGATTGGCGTCTTCAAACCGCATGGCCCAATTGTAGAAAGCCCGCTGCAGGAAACGCGCGGGCAACAGGGCCTTTGCCTGGTTCGAGCTGATTGGATGGTGCGGGATGATTTCAATCTTGTTGTCACCAGCGAACTGTTGCCACCAGGCGCTGCTGTAATAGTGCGTGTAAAGTTTCTGTTTCCCGAGCAGCTTATTAATTTTCAGGAATTTCAATGCCAGCTGAACAATCATCAACGGCGATCTCGGATTGCAATAGACGATCACGATCCGCCCGCCCGGCCTGGTTGCTCTAATGAGTTCCCTGATCGCCTTGGCCTGAAGGTCCTTGTCGATGTGATAGATGACGTGGGCGCTCAAAGCCGCATCCACACTGGCGTCTGGAAGCGGAAGTTCCATCAGCGAAGCAATGTGGTACTCGCCCTTGGATCCCAGTTTTTTCCGGCATATTTCAATCGATTTTTGCGAGATGTCGGCGCACACGACCTTGTCGAACTGATCGGCAATCCGAACATGGTTCGCGGGCAGGTCACCTGGCCCGGCAAAAAGCACGGTCGGGCCCAGTCCTTCGAGCAACGCTGCCGTTTTGACCTCTGTCTTGAGCAGGTAAGCGTCGTGGTCCTCGCCAAATTCGCGGAACAACCGGTCTTCGGCCACGACGCCGTGATCGTCTGCCACCCAGCCGGTTGAATCATAGAAATCACGGGTCTGATCCTCGACAGTGTCGTCGGACTGACGATCCTTCAGCGATACGTTTGCCATGCGAAGCCCTCTTTTGCGGACTTAAGCTCATACCCAACTTGTCTTAATATTTCACAGCAAAACATGCTCTAGGCGCGTGGCCGGTCGTTTTCCGGATCATATGCCGACTGCGGAATAATTCTGGCAGTCTTCATCTCGTCATAGATGGCAACCTCAAGTGCCTGACCTTCCTTGGCAACTGCAGGCTCAACATATCCAAAGGCGAGCGACTTGCCGACGCTGTAACCGTAGCCACCCGACGTCGTCAGCCCGACGATCTTGCCGTCTGCATAGATCGGCTCATTGCCGCGGCAATCCGAATCCGATGCATCCACTTCCATATAGACCAGCTGGATACGCGCACCTTCCTGCTTGGATTTGAGCGTACCGGCCTTGCCGGTGAACTCCTTGTCGAGGCGCACGAAGCGCTCCATGTCGGCTTCGATCATGCTGATCTCGGTGGTCAGTTCACCGCCCCAGCCGCGATAGGCCTTTTCCATTCTGAGCGAGTTCATCGCATAGGCGCCGAACAGTTTGATGCCGTGCGGTTCGCCTGCCGCCATCAGCGCATCGAACACTGCCGGCATGCCGGCCATCGGGCAATGCAGCTCCCAGCCCAATTCGCCGACATAGTTCATCCGCAACAAGCGCACACCGTCAACACCGGCAACGGTTGCCACCTTGGCCGTCAACCAGCGGAAAGCCCCGTTGGACAGATCCTGATCGGTACAGGCCGATAGAATGTCGCGTGCCCTCGGCCCGGCCAGCACCAGACAGCCATAACCGTCGGTCACATCGGTGATCGTGACATCTTCATCCTTGTTCAGGCGCCACTTCAACGCATCCATATCATGCAGCTGCGCTGTTGCTGCGGACAGGACATAAAAACTGTCCTCCGCCAGGCGCGTGACGGTGATCTCGCTTTCGATAAACCCGCCCTCGGTCAAAAGGTGCCCAAGGATAATGCCGCCGTCTTTTTTCGGGATGCGGTTGGCGCATACCCGGTCAAGGAAGGCATGCGCATCGGGTCCCGATACTTCGAACTTGGCAAAGGTCGACAGGTCCATCAGCCCGCAGCGTTCGCGGACCGCTTCACATTCGGCCCTGACCGGCTCAAAAGCATTTGAACGGCGGAAGGAATAGTCTTCTCCGGTGCCGCTCTCATCGAACCAGCGCGCCCGCTCCCAGCCAAAAACCTCCTGGAATTGCGCGCCCGCTGTTGCCAGCCTGTCATGTACAGATGACGTCCTGATCGGCCGGCAGTCGGCGTGCTGCTCGCCGGGCCGGTAGCAGTAGTACATGTGCTGATAGTCGACCACCGCCATGGTCCGGGCATAATCCCCCTCTGCCCAGCTGTCATAACGGCGAGGGTCAAATTCATGCATGTTGATTTCCGACTGGCCATGCACCATCCATTGCGCCAGGTATTTGCCAAGGCCACCGCCCTGACCAACGCCAATCGACGCCCCGCAGGCCATCCAGTAGCCATGCGGACCGTGCGCCGGACCAACCAGTGCCGCAGCATCCGGTGTATGCGTGATCGCACCTGAGATGATCGATTTGATGCCGGCTTCGGCAAAAAGCGGCAGCCGTTCGGTTGCCTTTTCGAGCCACGGCAGCAGCCGGTCGAGTTCGGGCGCTATCAGTTCGCTTTCGAAATCCCACGCCGGCGGTTTGCCGTCCCAGCAGATATGTGCGTTCTCGGTCTCGTATGGCCCGACCAGCACGCCATGGGTCTCCTCGCGCAGATAGGAATGCGAATAAGGATCGCGCACCACCGGCAACTCTTTATCCATGTCGATCAGCTGCTGCAGCGGATCGGTGATGATGTAGTGGTGCAGCACGTTGGCAATCGGCGTGATGTGGCCTGTCCAGGCCGCGACGACATCGGAATATGAGCCTGCTGCATTCACGACATGTTCGCAGGTGATGTCACCCTTTTCGGTAAACACCTTCCACTGGCCGTCCGGTAGCAGCTTGATGTCGTTGACCTGGCAGCGCCGGTAGATCGTCGCCCCGCCCTGGCGCGCACCGGCTGCCATCGCGTTGGTGACATCGGCCGGCGCCACATGGCCATCATTGATCGTCAAAAAGCCAAGCTTGACGCCAAACGGATCGAGGTAGGGGTGGTGTTCCTTGATTTCGTCCGGACCGATAAGGTGCGCCTCATACCCGATCAGCTTGGACATGCCGTAGACGTACTTGAACCACTCGACCTCATCGTCGCTGCAGGCCAGCCGGATGCCGCCACATCCGTGCCAGGAAACGGCCTCGCCGGTTTTTTCTTCCAGTGTTGGATAAAGCTCGATGCCGTATTGGTTGACCTTGGCCGCGTTGATCGAGCCGACATAGCTCGGGCACTGTCCGGCTGCATGCCAGGTCGAACCGGACGTCAGTTCACCCTTTTCGACAAGCACGACGTCTGTCCAGCCCTCCTCCACCAGATGATAGAGCAGGCCCACGCCCATCACGCCACCGCCAACAATGACCACCCGTGCATGCGATTTCATTCGTTATCTCCAGGACTTTGATTGCTTGAGGTAAGTAGAGCCAAATTCACGTCACCACGTAAAGCACGAAACCGCCGCGCCGTGGCAAATAGCGACATGGCAACGTATTTCTGCCACTCACAAGTTAGAGCGGTTTCACCAATGGTGAATTGTTTGATCTGTTGATAGGCGTCACTTGGGTAGCCATCCAAATACTGGGCAAAAAATTAGGCCCAGCCGAAGGACTACCAGCTGGGCCTATTGTTCGGTCCCTCTCACAAAGCGGAACCAGAGTGACGAATAATTGGTAGCAACTCCAACTTGGTAAGAATATTCAACAAAAGTATAAGACCCTGAGCCGGTATCCCGGTCAGGGTCTGAATGTCGCGCAGTAGTCCTTCTTTTCTGTTTCCAGAATTACCGCGCGACAAAGTTCATCCTATAAAGACCAAATCGGTTCAGCGCAACGCAAAAAGACCGCTGAATATCCCCAAAAACCGCAATTATCTGCCAGTTCTGGCCAATTTGTCACACGGCCGGTCAGATCACGCAACGGGAGGTAAGTGGGCCAACCCTTCATTGGAACCGGAGGTTGAGTGCTCCGGCGTCAAATCATCATCCACCGACGTTTTGACAATGAACCCACCGCCAAAAACCCTCGAATCGGCGCCAGGCTGTTGATAAATCACACAAGCCTGGCCCGGTGACACACCAAAATCGCCGTCATCGAGGGTTACGATGACCGAATCACCACGTTGAGCGATTCGCGCCGGCACCGCCGGCCGCGTCGAGCGGATCTTCACATAGACCGCCATATCTTCAATGCGGCCGTCTTGGTCCATCGGTCCGAGCCAATTGACATCGCGCAATTCGATATACCGGCGCAGCAATGCTTCATGCGGGCCGACGATGACCTTCCTCGCCGGTGCATCAAGCGCGACAACATAGAGCGGCGAGCCCTCCCCGATGCCGAGGCCACGGCGCTGGCCGATGGTAAAGTTGACGATGCCGCTGTGCTGACCGAGCACGCGGCCGTCCAGATGAACGATATCGCCCGGCGCGGCCGCGTCCGGCCGCAGCCGCTCAATCACCCGGGCATAGCCGCCTTCGGGCACAAAACAGATATCCTGGCTGTCCGGCTTATCGGCGATTGTCAGCCCCATGTCTGCTGCCAGCTGGCGGGCTTCCTGCTTGGTGAGCGCCCCCAGCGGGAACCTCAGATAATCGACCTGTTCCTGGGTGGTTGCGAACAGGAAGTAACTTTGATCACGGTTCATGTCAGCCGGCGTCAGGAGATCCCGGTGGCCCGATCCATCTGCGCGCGCAGCGCTCTTTATATAATGCCCCGTCGCCAGAGCCGCCGCCCCCAGATCACGCGCCCGGCCAAGCAGATCGGCAAATTTCACCGTCTGGTTGCAAGTCACACACGGGATCGGCGTCTCACCGGCCAGATAGCTGTCGGCAAAATTCTCGATCACGGCCGTGCGAAACCGAGATTCGAAATCCAGCACATAATGCGGCATGTCGAGCATGGCCGCCACGCGGCGGGCATCATGGATATCCTGGCCGGCACAGCAGGCCTGCTTGCGCTGGACGGCCTGGCCATGATCGTAAAGCTGCAGGGTAATGCCGACGACATCATAACCGGCATGTTTCAAAAGCCCGGCCGTCACCGATGAATCAACGCCGCCCGACATCGCCACAACCACCCGCGTGGCCGCCGGCTCACCGGCCAGGCCGATACTGCGGTGGATCAGATCCAGAATGTTGTCACCAAGGTGCATGAAGCGGATTGCCCGTTATGTCAGTCTACCGGCAGACATATGGGTCTTCCAGGTGGCCGAGTAAACTGCAAACTATCGTCCAAAATTCCCTAATCAGCCCAAAGTGTCCTGTTTTGGCGCACAATCAAGGGTGATGTTTGTAAAATGTTTGCATCTGCTTAGACCTTTCTTAAACGCAATCCGCTAATTTGGCATCGTGTTTGAGTAAGTTAGTTCAGGTGTATCTGCGTAATGAATGGTCAGTTGCGTTCTCGTGTAAACTACGTCATCGGGCCCGATGGCAGTCCACTAACGATTGCTGATTTGCCGCCTCCCGGCACCCGTCGTTGGGTAATCCGGCGCAAGGCGGAAGTTGTTGCTGCTGTCCGCGGCGGCCTGTTGTCGCTTGAGGATGCATGCACCCGTTATACATTGACGGTTGAAGAATACCTTGCCTGGCAACGTTCGATCGACCGGCATGGCCTGCCTGGTCTTCGCACCACCCGCATTCAGCAGTACCGCGGCTAAGTCCGCCTCAACCACACCTCCATCTTATCTGTCTGCCCGTATGCGCAATGCGTTGTGCCCGGTGTTGCCGTGCTGTATGCCGCATACCATAAACGTCAATGACTGAAGCGAGGTCGGCTGGCATGGCCAAAGGTTCTCACGATCATCTTGAAGACCCGCGCAACGCGGATATCCTTATCTCGATCAACGGCGAGTTGTTCAAACGGGATCAGGCCATGGTGTCGGTCTTCGATTCAGGCTTTATCCTCGGAGATGGCGTTTGGGAAGGCTTGCGCATGCATGACGGCGGCATCGCCTTCCTCGATCAGCATCTCGAACGTCTCTATGAGGGCGCCAAGGCAATCGACCTCGACGTCGGCATCGACCATCACGCCTTGACCGCACGGCTTTTTGAATGCCTTGACGCCAATGGCATGAACGATGGTGTTCACATTCGCCTGATGGTGACCCGCGGCATCAAGGCAACGCCGTATCAGGATCCACGGGTTACAATTTCACCTGCCACGATTGTCATCATCCCGGAATACAAGGTGCCCAACCCGAAAAAACTCACCGACGGCATCACTGTTTACACAGTGTCGGTGCGCCGTGGGTACCCCGATGTCCAGGATCAAAAGCTCAACTCGCATTCCAAGCTCAATTGCATCACCGCCTGCATTCAGGCAACCAAGGCCGGCGCCGATGAAGGCCTGATGCTCGACCCGCACGGATTTGTTGCAACTTGCAACTCAACCCACTTTTTTATCGTTCGCCGCGGCGAAGTGTGGACCTCGACCGGTCAGTACTGCATTCCCGGCATCACCCGCGGCAACATCATTCATGTATGCCGCGAGAACGGCATACCGGTGCATGAAAAACCGTTCTCTCTGTATGAAGTCTATGGCGCTGATGAAGTCTTTGTGACCGGGACCTTCGCCGGCCTCGTCCCGGTGCGCCAGATTGATGGCCGCGCGATTGCCCATCCCCTGGCAAAAGGTGAAACCTGGGCCGGCCCGGGGCCCATGACCAGGAAACTGAGCGAGCTTTACATAAAACATGCAAGCGCCAGCGCGGTACGCCCATGACGGAACAGATCAAACGAATCGCCATGTGGTCGGGTCCACGCAACATCTCCACCGCCATGATGTATTCCTTCGCCAGCCGGCCCGACTGTGCCGTTTGGGATGAACCGTTTTATGCGTTTTATTTGAGAAACGCTGGCATCACCCATCCGCTGAACCAGGAAATCATCGATGCTGGTGAACCCGATTGGGACAAGGTCGTACAACTGTGCTGTGAGGGAGATCCCGGTAAACCGGTCTACTATCAAAAGCACATGACCCATCACATGATAGACGGCTACGACCGCAGCTGGCTGCAGGCGCTGGACAATGCCTTTTTGATCCGCGCGCCCGAACGTGTACTCGCCAGCTATGCCCGCAAGCGCGACGAGGTCACTCTTCGGGATATCGGATTTGTCGAGCAGGCTGAGATTTTCGATACGGTTTGCGACACGCTCGGCAAGGCACCGCCGGTTGTCGATACCGATGAAATTCTCTGTGGTCCCGAGACAACCCTTGGCAAATTGTGCACGGCGCTCGACATACCGTTTCGACCCGAAATGCTGTCCTGGCAAGCCGGTCCGAAACCCTATGATGGCGTGTGGGCGCCGCACTGGTACAATGCTGTGTGGCAATCAGACGGCTTCAACCGCCCACCCTCGCACGACGTTGACTTGGACCCCCACCATCAGCAGATCGCAGATCACGCCCGCCCGCTCTACGAAAAGCTCAAGGCCCACAAGCTTTAGGACATGATGCGTTCAATCGGCACCGGCCCCAGCCGGGATGGCGCATTCTTGAAACAGGTGTTGTATTAGCGGCTGGCGAGCAACGGCGCTTCGATCACATCGACGTCCGGCAGGGACTGAACACCGCCCTCTTTCTCAGCCATCAGCTCAACCTTGCGCAACTCGGCCTCGGCCTCATTGGCCTGGGCTTTGATGGCATCGTGCTGGGCGGTCAGGTCATCGATCGACTTGACCAGATTGTCATGCCGTGAGCGCAACGACTTTGCCGTCATGGAATAGTTGAAATGAGCCGGATCGGCCACGCCGCTCCGGGTTTCTTCGGCTTCGATCTGCTGGTCGATATCGCTTAATTTGCGGTTGAACTCGCCGATCATCAGATCGATCTCGGCAACCTGCTGTTGCTTTTCTTCGAACTGGAAGCGATGAAAACGCAAAATGGAATCTTTGGAACGCATGGGCCTGGCCCCTTCACTCAAAACTCAAAACAACAAACTCAAATGGCCAGGTTGCGGTTCGCGATCTCCTCATCATCAAAATGATGCAAATTACAGATCAGACTTCCCGTCGGACTCTTTTCAGGCCAAATCGAATCACCTAGTCTGGAGATTCGCTCAAGAGTCACTATGAACGAGCAGGCTTAAGGCAGAGTAAATTTTGCAACCTTTCAATGCACGTCAATACAAAGAATCTGCATCAGGGGCGCAACTTTCCGTCAGTTCCCGGCATTGCCGGCGATTGCCACGGGACGGTCAAGACAGGCAATCGTTACGGTAAAACATGTACATGCTTTGCGAAGTCGCTCTCTTCGTTAAGAAAATTAGATTTTGTTAACCTTTGCCGGGGTATCTTAATGTTTAGAGTTAACCGATTGATTTATCGGCTGTGCACCGTGCGTTTCCGGTCAACAGCATAGACCGGACCAGAATGGCCGGCCTTAGAGGGGATTCTCATGCGGGTTCTTCTTATTGAAGACGATTCAGCTACCGCCCAGAGCATCGAATTGATGCTCAAATCAGAGGGCTTCAACGTTTACACGACCGACCTGGGTGAAGAAGGCGTCGACCTGGGCAAACTATATGATTACGACATTATTCTGTTGGACTTGAACCTGCCGGATATGAGCGGCTACGAGGTACTCAAGACCCTCAGGGTCTCAAAGGTCGGAACACCAATCCTTATCCTGTCGGGGCTGGCAGGCATTGAGGACAAGGTTCGCGGCCTCGGCTTTGGCGCCGATGACTATATGACCAAGCCATTCCACAAGGACGAACTGGTCGCCCGTATCCAGGCAATCGTACGCCGCTCCAAGGGCCATGCCCAGTCGATCATTTCGACCGGCGAGCTGCAGGTCAACCTCGACACCAAGACAGTCGAAGTGGCTGGCCAGCGCGTCCATCTGACCGGCAAGGAATATCAAATGCTCGAGCTGCTGAGCTTGAGAAAAGGCACGACGCTCACCAAGGAAATGTTCCTCAACCACCTGTATGGCGGTATGGACGAGCCGGAATTGAAGATCATCGACGTCTTCATCTGCAAGCTGCGCAAGAAACTGGCCAGCGCTGCCGGCGGCAAGAACTTCATCGAGACTGTTTGGGGACGTGGCTACGTTCTGCGCGAGATGGACAACGACAACGATGTCCGTGAGACCGCCTGAACCACGTTAAATCGACGAGGGAAATAAAACCCCGGCTCACCGAGCCGGGGTTTTTTGTTTGTTGCGAAAAACCGGCACCGGCCCGCTCCCCCTGCCCAACCACCCCTAGGGTATCCTTATCGGGCGGTTGGGCAGGGGGAGCGGGCCGGTGCCGTCTTCAAATCGTTCTATGCAGCAACAACTGAACTCTTCAGGCTCGCCGAGATGATAACATCTTCGCCGTCCTGGGAAGCGGCCAGATCAAAACCGGCATTTTGTGCCAGTCGCGTAGTGTAATAGACCTGCACCAGACGGGCATCCAGATCACTCGCCTCGACCGAACCTTGCAGCAGCATCTGGGATTTTTCCGGCACGCTGGCCTTTTGGCCGCTCGCCCTGACCAGGAGACCGCCGTCTTCACTTGAAACGGTCACGACGCCGCCGCGCGGGATCGACGACATGCCCATCAGCATCATGTTCATGAGCAGTTTGACTTCCAGCTTGGGTCGGTTTTCGCGAGGAGCAAGCCACTTCAGTTCAACCTTTTCCGAGCCGACGAACAACATCGCCACATCACCGGCTTCGCCAAGGTCAATATGAGCGCCTGCTGAGCCGGCCGCACCGAACGCCAGGCGGCAAAACTGTAATTTGGCCGAGGCCTGCTTGGCCGATTTGCTGACGAGGTCAAAGGCAATCTTGCGCATCTCCTCGTCGTCTTCTTCTTCCAGAACTTCCAGTCCGTTGGCGATTGCACCAACCGGAGAGATGACATCATGACAGACCCGGCTACACAGCAATGCTGCCAGATCGAGATCGTCTAAGATTGGGTTTGTGGGCATAAGTCCCCCGAAGTTGCTTTTTCTTGACCACTCGCTCATCCAGTTATAGTCAACGCTTGCGGTTTTCCAAGACGGCACATCGTTTTGTTCGCAAGCCGTTGAGGAGACTCAATAATTTTCGCCCGCACTTCGAAGTCATTATTTGCCATTGTGTAAATTATTGATTCGAAAGCGAATCAACCCGCCTGAAGCCGATGCAAAACCAACGTCCCGGAGACCACACAATGGCGCCCTCTTCGTATTTGTCTGAGCTCTTGAACCTTGCGCAAGAGGCCGGTCGGGAGGTTATCCGGATATACAACACAAACCCCGATAGCCGGCAAAAGCAGGATGCATCTCCGGTGACCGATGCTGATATCGCGGCTGAAAAAATCATCCTGGCCGGCCTTGCCCTATTGGAGCCGGACACCTCCGTGATTGCCGAAGAAGCCGTTGCTGCCGGCGCCCAGCCGGTTGCTGCCGAGCGCTTTTATCTGGTTGATCCGCTCGATGGCACCCGCGAGTTCATCAGCCGCAATGGCGAATTCACCATCAACATCGCATTGATCGAAAACGGCCAGCCGACAGCCGGCGTTGTCTATGCGCCCGCCATCGGCCGGGTTTTCTGCGGCGCAACCGGTAGCGGCAGCTATGCAGCAGATCTCGATCCGCAGACACAAGTTGGTGCATGCAAGTGGCGCAAGATTGCAACCCGCGCCATTCCCGAAGGCGGCGCCAAAGTCGTCGCCAGTCGCTCGCACCGCGACGAACGCACCAACGCGTGGATCGAAAACCGCAAGGTCTGCGAGATCGTGTCAGCGGGATCGTCGTTGAAATTCTGTCTTGTCGCGGCTGCAGAGGCCGATCTTTACCCTCGTTTTGGACGCACGATGGAGTGGGACACCGCTGCCGGCCATGCTGTCTTGTCGGCCGCCGGCGGCAAAGTGGTCTGTGAAGACGGAACGCCGCTGACTTATGGCAAACATCAACGCGGTTTCGACAACCCGGGCTTTATTGCAGTTGGTGATCCAGCTTGCGATCCGATCTAAAGCGGTTTGCTTTAGGGCCTTTTGCATTCTGTTAACCCTTTGGAAGGCAAGCCGGGGTAACTATTGTGAAAGACTTGAATTTGGTCAAAAAAAAGCCGCATCAAACTGCCAAATTCCGCTGATACGAGACGGTTTCCAGGGACAATTCTTACAGAGCAAGCAGGTTCGCCGCCGATCATGATTATTTTGGCTGCTGTCATCTGCCAGCAGTGCTGCCAAAGACAATACATTCGATATCGATAGGTAATGACATGAAGCGATTTCTGAGAACTCCAATTGCCGCAACCGCATTCGCTCTGGCAACACTGTTGCCCTTCCATGGTGCGTTGAACACGGCGGACGCGGCCAGTTCGCAGTCGTATGAAGAACAATCCACGTTCTCGACCGACGAAATCGTCGCGCAGGGCCATAACTTCTTCGGCTCCACGACCAAAGGTCTGGCGCAGGCTGTCGAAAGCGTGTTTGCCAAGGCCGGCCGGCCGCGCGGCTATATCATCGGCGAAGAGGGCGCTGCTGCGTTTGTCGGCGGCCTGCGCTACGGCGAAGGCACTCTTTATATCAAGGGCGGACCCAAGCAGAAGGTTTTCTGGCAGGGCCCCTCGGTTGGCTTCGACTTCGGCGGCAATGGTTCTCGCACGTTGGTGCTGGTCTACGACATAGATACACCACGTGACATCTTCACGCGCTTCCTTGGCGTCGAAGGCTCGGCCTATCTGGTCGGCGGCTTTGGCGTGAATTTCCAGTCCAACGAAAAAATCAAGATGGCCCCGATCCGCACCGGCGTCGGTGCACGTCTGGGGGCCAATATCGGCTATCTCAAATACACCAGCAAACCGACCTGGAACCCGTTCTAGAACCTTCAGCCTTATTGAAATTGTTCTTGATCTTGATCTGGCCGTACGCAGACCGAAATGCGGGCGCCAACGGGCCCGCATGTCACTTTGGCATCTCAATTTTGCCGTCGCTTTGCGGTAGGCTACACGTTACACTCTAATTTATGTAGTGATCAGCCTTGCCGGTAGGCAAGCCGGTCTTGATTTCACTTGTTGCGCAATTGCGGACTTGGCGGATTTCTTGCAGACTAGCAAACATGTTCGTGTGTTGAGGATCGACGGGGGACAGAAATGTCTCAAATAGAGACCATCATGCTGGTAACGCTCGGCTTTGTGGTCGTTGCGCTGCTCGCTCTGTTTTTCAGCAGACTGGTTTGGTCATTTGGAGTTACGCTCGGCAAACGCCGCACTGAGCGCTCGGCCCCGGCAACAATAGCCTCACTTCAGGCCGAAAGAGATCAATTGCGCGCCGAATCGGCCATGCTGTCGCGCAAGCTTGAGTTGCGCCTGGACGACCTCAAGACCCGATTGGCTGAACAGACCGCTGAAGTCTCACGAAATCGCAATCGTATCGACCATCTGATCAAGGAAGTCGAAAAACGAAATGCGGCAATTACCGAACGTGAAGAGGAAATCAATCAGCTCAACAGACAAATTGAGCCGCTTGAAGCCGAATTGGCGACACGCACACACGCCATGCAGCAGCTGAAAGAGCAAATCCGCCAACGCGATGAAGGGCTAACCACCAGTACGTCGGGGCAAAAACAGATTGTAGCCGAGATTGCTGAACGCGATCGCGAACTGGCCAGTTTGCGTGCGCAGTTGTCTGATCGCGACACCAAGCACAAGGAAATCAGCGCCGAGGCTCAAACAGCCCAGGACCGCCTGCAGAACCAAATCAGGGAGCTGACCGCTTTATCCAACCAGATCGAGCTGCAGCGGGCTGATATGTCGGCGCAATACGACGAAATCACCAAACTCAAGTCGGATACGGAGATATCCAGCCCGGAATTGGACGACGGTTTGCCCGTTGGCAAGCCCGCAACGTCAAAAAAGACAAAATCCACCTCTAAAAGCGCCAAACGGGGCACTTCGAAGTCCATCAAGGTTTCTGTGCGCAACGGATCCGCGTCGCCAACGGCTGCAGAAGGCGCCGAAGTCAGCCGAAACAATGATAACGTTGACGATAAGGTCAAGGTATTCGAAAGCAAGGGCCAGGCCCTGGAGCAACAAATCCGCGATGCGGAGCGCGAAACCGACCAGCTTCAGGACGAACTCAAGAAACTGGACCAGGTTTGGGCTGAAAAGATAGCCGCCCTCAACGAGGTGGCGCCACAGACCTTGGACAAACGCTCAAAATCAGAATCCGACGAGCCTGCCGCCGAACAGGACGAACAACCCGCCCAAGATGGCCGCAGCAGGCACAATGTCATCTCGTTGGCAGCCAGGATACGCGCCCTGCAGGACAAAAGCGCGGAAAACTGACCGCAAGAGCGCGATCGATCCTGATTTAGCGAAAATCGCAACACTGTTATTATCTGTGCCTGTCAATTGCCCGATCTTTGCGTATGATTGCCGGCACATTCAACAACACTGCCGAGGCTATAGATGGGCGCATTTTCCCAGTTCACGATGCAGAGCATGGATTATCTGGCCACTTTGTTTGTCTTCATGATCGGTCTTGCTGTTGTGACATGCATCGTCCTGTTTATCATCGACATTAGCCAAACTCACGACGCCGTACGCCGGAATTACCCGGTAATCGGCCGTTTTCGCTACCTGTTTTCCACGCTTGGCGAGTTTTTCCGGCAGTATTTCTTTGCCATGGACCGCGAGGAAATGCCATTCAACCGGGCTGAACGCGAATGGGTCTACAAATCGTCCGAAGGCGTTGACAATACCGTCGCATTCGGCTCGACCCGCAATCTCACCCCGGTCGGCACCCCGATTTTCGTGAACTGCCCGTTCCCGCCACTCGATGAGGAAACCGGGATGGCGCCACCTGTCGTTATCGGCCCCCACTGCCCGGCTCCCTATGAAGCCCAGTCGATCATCAATATTTCCGCCATGAGCTTCGGTGCCCTGTCTGTTCCGGCCGTCAAGGCGCTGTCGAAAGGCGCCAAACTGGCCAATTGCTGGTACAACACCGGCGAAGGCGGCCTCGCGCCCTACCATCTCAGCGGCGGCTGCGACATCGTCTTTCAGATCGGCACGGCCAAATACGGCGTCCGCGATGCCAATGGCAATCTGTGCGAGGACAAACTGCGTGAGGTGGCGGCCCACGATGAGGTCAAGATGTTCGAGATCAAGCTCAGCCAGGGTGCGAAACCGGGCAAGGGCGGCATCTTGCCAGCCGAGAAAGTCACCAAGGAAATAGCTGAAATCCGGGGAATACCGGCCCACAAGGCGTCGATTTCACCGAATCGCCACCCCGAGGTCGACAGCGTCACGGATCTTATCGACATGGTGGTCAAAGTTCGTGAAGTCGTTGGCAAACCGGTCGGCATCAAAGTCGTCATCGGGGCTTACGGCTGGCTTGAGGATTTGTGCAGGGAAATCAAGCGTCGCGGCCCCAAGTGCGCGCCTGACTTCATAACCATCGATGCGGGCGATGGCGGCACCGGTGCTGCGCCGATGCCCTTGATGGACAATGTCGGCCTGACCTTGCGAGAAGCCTTGCCGATGGTGATCGATATCCTGGAGCGTGAAGGATTGCGCGACCGCATCAAGGTCATTTGCTCAGGCAAGCTCATTACACCTGCAGAGGTCGCCTGGGCCTATTGCGCCGGCACCGATTTCGTGTCCTCGGCCCGTGGGTTCATGTTTGCTCTGGGCTGCATTCAGTCCCTGAAATGCAACAAAAACACCTGCCCAACCGGCATCACTACCCACGATCGCCGACTGCAGCGAGGCCTTGATCCGGCAGACAAGGCAGTTCGAGTCAAGAATTTCGTCGGCAAGATCCGCTATGGTGTCGGCATCATCGCTCACTCGTGCGGCGTACGCGACCCCAGGGCCCTGAAGCGGTACCATGTGCGCATCGTCCAGCACGATGGCCGTTCGGTGCCCCTGGACCAGCTCTACCCGCCCGCAAAGACCAGGCGGAAAGCTGCGTGAAGCATGGTTGATTCAATCAGGGACGGACCGGTGCCGGTTTATTGCAGATAGCAAATGGCGCGCAAGAAGTTCAGTGACACCAGCATAGCCCGCCTTAAGCCGCCAGCCGGGGGGCGGGCGGAATACTGGGATGAGGAAGTCCCCGGTTTTGGCCTGCGCGTCACCGCGCGCGGCACCAAGACCTGGCAGCTCATGTACCGCAAGGATGGCCGCAAGCGCCGTCTGACCCTTGGCAACTATCCGGCCTTGTCATTGAAGCTCGCCAGGAAAGCGGCAACAGATGCCCGGGCTGCCATCGAGCGCGGCCGCGATCCGGCCAGTGAGCGCAGCGCCCTGACCGGCGGGCCGATGACATTCGAAGGCTTCGCCCGCGCCTATCTTGAGCGCTACGCCAAGCGCCATAAGAAGACCTGGCAGGCCGACCGGGCGATGATCGAGAACGATCTCATCAAAGCCTGGGGCAGGCGCCCGGCTGATGCAATCGCCCGCCGGGATGTCATCGCCTTGCTCGAAGAAGTCATGGCACGTGGACATCCCTACGCCGCCAACCGCCGGCTTGCCCTCATCCGCAAAATGTTTGCCTGGGGTATCCAGGTCGACCTGATCAGCACATCGCCAACGACGGGCGTGTCCGCGCCGGCCCGCGAGGAGACCCGCACGCGGATCCTGAACGAACACGAGATCGCTGCCCTGTGGCAGGCCTGGACCGAGATGGGATGGCCCTATGGGTTCATCTTCAAGCTGATCCTGCTGACCGCCCAGCGACGCAGCGACATCGCTGGCCTGCGCCTCGACGACATCGGGTTCACGACCCAGATCTGGACCCCGCCGTTGGCCAAGACGGGTGCCGGCAATGTGCATGAGTTGCCCCTCACGCCGAGTGTATTGGAGATCCTGACATCGTTGCCGCGCGCCACCAGCCAGCTCGTCTTTCCCTCGCCGGGAGATCGCAACAAGCCGGTGTCGGGGTTTTCAAAAGCCAGCGAACGGGCCAGTGAGTTGTCCGGCATCAACGATTGGCGGACACAGGACTTGCGCCGTACCGCGGCCGTCGGCATGGCCCGGATGGGTGTGCGGCCAGAGCTCCTCGATCAGATTCTCAATGTGCGGACAACGATCTCGCCAGGCTTGCGCGGGGTTTACCAACTGGCCAGCGACGCCCAGGAAAAACGTCAGGCGATGGAAGCCTGGTCGGATCAGATCGAAGCGATCACCAGCCGCACTGACCCCGCAAAGTCATAAGCCCGCCTGTCCCTGACACGCAACCAGGTACCCGAAACAGGGCTACAAGCCGTGGTACATCTCGTGGTTCCCGAGCATAATTTACACGAAAAATTGAGATCGATAATAATGAGGTAGTTGCGGTTAAAAATTCACAATTCTGAGTTCATTGAGCACATGATTTTATGTCGTATGCTGGCTACTGGAATCGTATGCCGGAGTATCCGGCCCCGCCCTGCTCCACGAATGGGTTCCACTGCACCCAAGCAGGGCAAGCGCTGCAACTTCGCATCCGGAATTTTAATCAGTCTGCGGATTAATAATCACTTGGTGGGAATTGCATATCATGCGCTGCCGTCTGTTCATTCAGGTTTTGAATTTTCCGAAAGCATCCAGGTCGTAAAC
>JABDJG010000149.1 GCA_013002595.1 Hyphomicrobiales bacterium
GGTCAGCCCGATGTCTTTGAGCATGCGGTCATCGAGAGTTGCGAGCAGCTGGCGTTCGCGCTGGACGCGGGCGCGGGCCTGGGCGGTTTGCCAGGCATTTGTAATCCCGCTCGCGATACGTTGAACGATGGTTTGGCTGTTTCCTTTGTGAATGTGGGCTGTCATGGCTAATCTCCATAAATACAGCGCCGTGCAGGGGCGCCTGTTGGGGATATGGGGATCTGACCGACATAATGAAAATGAATGTATTTGATGAAATTCATCAGGCATGTTGATGGAAAGCGCTGACCAGTGAAGCTGCGCTCGATTGTTCTGTTGATGGTCGCCGAAGTCGCTGCGCTGAGCTTGTGGTTTGTTTCAGCCGCGATCCTGCCCGACATGCTGCGCGATGCCGAGATTTCCCCCTTCCGCCAGGCTGCGCTGTCGAGCGGCGTTCAGGCCGGCTTTGTGATCGGCGCCCTGGTCTCTGCCGTTCTCGGCCTTGCCGACCGGTTCGACCCGCGTCGGGTGTTTGCCGCATCGGCGATTGCCGCCGGGCTCATCAACGCCGCGTTGCTGGTCGTCGAGCCCGGCCATGTAATTGCCATCGGCGCCCGGATTGCGACCGGCGCCCTGATGGCCGGCACCTATCCTGTCGGTATGAAGATCGCCGTCGGCTGGGGCCAGAAGGATCGTGGCTTTCTGGTCGGCGCGCTGGTTGGCGCACTGACCCTTGGCTCGGCAGCCCCGCACCTGTTCGCGCTTGCCGGCGGATCGGACTGGCGGCTGACCGTTGCTGCAGCCTCGCTTGCCTCGGTCCTGTCGGGTCTGCTGGTCTTTGCCGTAAAGCTCGGCCCGCATCACGCCATTGCGGCCCGCTTCGACCCGAAGGTCATCACGTCTGCCTGGACCAACCGGCGGGTCCGGCTCGCCTATGCCGGCTACCTTGGCCACATGTGGGAACTTTATGCCATGTGGGCCTGGATTGCCGCGGCAACGGCTGCGTCCTACAGCCTGTCGGTTCCGCTGGCCGATGCTGAATGGCTGTCCAAGCTGACCGCCTTCATCGCCATCGGGGCCGGCGGGCTGGCGTGTGCCTTTGCCGGCTTGGCCGCCGACCGGATCGGCAAGGCCGAAGTCACCATCATCGCCATGGCGCTGAGTGGCACATCGGCGATCGCCGCTGGGCTCACTTTTGGCGGGCCGATCTGGCTGACCTTCGTCATTGTCGTCATCTGGGGCATCACGGTAGTCCCCGACTCGGCCCAGTTCTCGGCGCTCGTTGCCGATGCCTCACCGCCTGATCAGGCCGGTAGCCTGATGACATTCCAGACCGCGCTGGGCTTTGCCCTGACCTTCGCAACCGTGCAGGCAACGCCAATCCTGGCGAGCACCTTCGGTTGGCCAATCGTCCTGGCTGCGCTGGCGCTCGGCCCGGCCTTCGGCATCGTCGCCATGCTCAGGCTGCGGGCGATGGGGTGAACCTGCAGGCTTGTCGTCAGGCGCCATCGTCAGGATGGCCGTATTCACAGAAGACGCCGCCGACATATTCAACGGCCGCCGCGGACGGATCGCCCGGCTCTGTCTTGGCCTCAACCTTTTCCCGGTAGTCTTCCGCGCTGTCCTTGGGCCGGTAGCCGAGGTGGACAGCCTTGTGATTGGAAAAGAACGCCTCGCGGTTGTCGGAAATGCCATAGACGACGGTATGGCCGATGCGCTCGGCAACGAGACACCGTTCGACCAGTTGCACGAGGTCCTCAAAGCTCATCCAGGTCGCCAGATGACGCCGGTCGGCGGGTTCTGGAAAGCATGAGTTGATCCGCAACAGGGCCGATTCGATACCGAATTTGTGAAAGTACATTTTGGCGAGGTCTTCGACAAAACACTTGGAGACACCGTACAGCGAGTCCGGCCGGTGCCCGGTATGGGTATCGGCACCTTCCTCGCGCCGAACATAGCCGACGGCATGAATGGAACTGGCATAGACAACCCGCTTGATCCCGTGCCGGCGGGCCGCCTCATAAACGTTGTAGCCACCCTTGATCGAGGAATCGAGGATCTCCTCCCACGGCCGCTCGACCGGCGCCGCGCCGAAGTGCACAACCGCATCGCACCCCTCGACGACTTTCATGATGCCGTCGAAGTCGCCCAGCTCACACACCATGATTTCTTCATTGGCAGCTGCTTCACCCATGTCACCGCGGTCGGTCAGGCGGATTGTGGTGGCCAGCGGTGCAAGGCCTTTGCGCAGCACGCGGCCGAGGTTGCCGGCAGCACCGGTGATCAGGAGACGGTTGAAACGGGGCATGGGGTTTGTCCTTTTTGACTTGGTCGATTTTCCCAGCCTTATAGACCACCAGACGGCGGCAAGGCGAGCGATTGATCTGGATCGCGAGGCAACCAAGGCCCATATCTATATAGTGCCGACAATTCTAGGGCCTGTGGACATTCAGGTTGTGGCGCTGGTTTCACACGATTGCTTCAGGTTCAGGGGTATGAGGAGGAAGGACATGCTGGCATATTCGACGACGAATGCCCGTGAAGATGGGCCAATCGGGTCAAATCCCTTTAGGGACGTGGCCCATTTTGCCCGTGGACGTCACTCTGAGCAGCTTGAAGGGAGCGACCCTGCAGCGCTCCTCAAAGCTAGCCACAGACAAAATGGGCCACGCCAGCACCATAACCTGAATGTCAACAGGCCCTAGGGCTCCATTAATGGAATTTCGCCACTTTACGCCAGACGACATCAGAGCGCCGTTTGCGCGCTATTCGCACGGAGTTGAGG
>JABDJG010000169.1 GCA_013002595.1 Hyphomicrobiales bacterium
GCCTCACGGCGCAATTAAATTCAATGCACAGAAAGGCCATCGGTAAATGACGAAATTTCAACCGGAAGTGCACTACGCGAATTGCAAGATATAGAGGCCAAACGCTACAACTTGCCCCTACTTCAAAAGGAGCAATCCACCTTGAGCGAACTGCAAATTGAACATCTGCACGCCGATTTCGGCGCCGGCATTCGCGGCATAGACCTTTCATCGCCGATGCCCGAAAGCATGCGGGAAGAAATCCTCGACGCGATTGACACCTATTCGTTCGTTTGTTTCCCCGGCCAGGCAATGCCCGATGAAGAGCTGCTGGCCTTCACCCGCCTGTTGGGGGAACCAGAGCCTGAGCACATCACATTGGGGCAGACCGGCAAGATTGTTTACTTCGGCACTGTCGGCAATGTCGGCGACGATTGCGTGCAAAAGGGCAATGACCATCCCGACATCCGCTTCCAGGCCGGCAACCAGTTGTGGCACGCCGATTCATCGTTCCGCGAGCGGCCGTGCAGTTTCACCGTGACCCACGCCCATGAGGTGCCGGGCGAGGGCGGTGCAACCGAATTCGTCAGTGCCCGCGCAGCCTATGACCGATTGCCTGACGACATGCGCGAAAAGATCGATGAGCTAAAGGTGATCCATGATTATGTCTTTTCGCGCAGCCAGGTCGCCCCGGTCAATCCGAACCACGCCGCCTCATTGCCACCGGTCGCCCACAAGCTGATCAGGCAGAACCCGCGAAACGGCCGCAAAAACTACTATGTCGGTTCGCACGCGCGCTCTGTTGTCGGCTGGCCGGGTATCGAAAGCCGTGAGCTGATCGATGATCTTCTGGCCCGCATGACCCGGCCTGAGGATATATACGCCCACCAGTGGCAGGCCGGCGATACGGTCATCTGGGACAACCGCTGCCTGCTCCACCGCGGTGCATCCTATGATGCCGACCGCTGGCGCCGCCGCATGCGCCAGACCCGCGTTGCCGGCAGCGATTATGGCGAACTGCATTCTTAAAGTTTAATTCCCGCGCCGATTGAGCCCGAGCCGCTCATACATGCCTTCGATGTTGAGGGGTGACCAGGCCTCGAACTGGCCCCAGTCGCGCCAATGCGACAGGTCGATCTCGGCCTTGGTTGCCTCCAGGCTCTTGCCCAGACGCAACGCGTTGAGCACCTTTGCGTGCAGAAACTGCATGTACTCGCGAAACGCCACCACATCGGCCCGGTTGCCGATCCGGCCGTGGCCAGGCACCAGAATGTCGAAGTCCATAGCCTCGACCTTGCGCAGGGAGTCGATCCATTCGGGGATATAAGCATCTGGAAAGTTCTTGAAGGCAACCGTCTTGACCGGAATGAAGTCGACCGCAAACAGCGCCCGTTCGGCCGGGAAGTGCATGATGATCATATTGTCCGAATGGTTCTTGCCAAGGTACTTCAGTTCAAGGGACTTGCCGCCCAATTCGACCGTCATTTGCTCCTTGAAGGTGATGTCGGGCACCGCCGTAGGCCGGCGCTCGCCGATGATCTGCACCTTGGCCCTTTCGTGCGCGATGACGATGGCGCCGGCGTTGGCGAACACTTCGGCGCCGGCACTATGGTCGGCATGATCGTGGCTGAGGATGACGTATTTGACGTCCTTCTGGAATTGGGTCGCCAGCTTCTTCTTCAACCAGGTCGCCGCTTCGGCATTGATGGGATCGGTTGCGATGATGCCGGCTGGCGTTACCAGGAACACGGAATAATGGAAGTTGTTCTGGAAACGCCACAGGTCTCCGGTGATCTGGGTGATCGCCCGCTTCGGCGGATCCTGTGCCAGAGCAGCGTTGCTCGAAATGGCAATCAACAGTGCACTCATCAAAACCACCAGGGATCTGATCATGGCATATCCTCCATAAGAATTGTGCGGCTCGGCCGTTTTGGCCGCAATCGTCAGCCGCCGGTCACGCTCATGTGCCGCGACAGGGCAGGGCGCTTCTGGCGCCGGTCGATAATGAAGTCATGCCCCTTGGGCTTGCGCAAGATTGCTTCATCGATGGCCTGGCTGATCAACTCGTTGCCTTCCGAGGCGCGCAGCGGCGCGCGCAGGTCAGCGGCATCTTCCTGGCCAAGGCACATATACAGCGTACCGGTGCAGGTCAGCCGGACCCGGTTGCAGCTTTCACAGAAGTTGTGCGTCATCGGCGTGATGAATCCGAGCCGCCCGCCGGTCTGTTTGACCTTCACATAACGGGCCGGACCGCCGGTCTTGTAGGGGATGTCTTCCAGATCATAGGTGTCGAGCAGCTTGGCCCGCACAACCGATAGCGGCAGATACTGATCAGTCCGGTCACCATCGATATCGCCCAACGGCATGGTCTCGATCAGCGTCAGGTCCATGCCTTCCGAGTGGCACCACTCCAGCATGGGTTCGATTTCGTTTTCATTGAAATTCTTCAGCGCCACCATGTTGATCTTGATCGCAAGGCCGGCATCCTGCGCCGCCTTGATGCCGTCCAGCACCTTTTCGAGATCGCCCCATCGGGTGATGTCCTTGAACTTTTGCGCATCGCGCGTATCCAAAGACACATTGAGGCGCCGCACGCCATGACCATAAAGATCATCGGCAAACCGCCTGAGCTGGCTGCCGTTGGTGGTCAGCGTCAACTCTTCCAGGGCGCCGGTTTTCAGGTGCCGTGACAGATCCCCTATCAGCGACATGATATTGCGCCGCACCAGCGGCTCACCGCCGGTCAAGCGGATCTTTCGCACGCCCTTGTC
>JABDJG010000215.1 GCA_013002595.1 Hyphomicrobiales bacterium
GTCCGTGACGTGATCTACGGAAAACTCCGCCGGCAAACTGGGCATGACCGGCGAAGGCCCCTGATCTTCAGTCGTATCTAGCAGCGGATTGTTCAAAATGAACCTTTCCCATCACCCCATCTCAACCTAGGCATGTGGTACCATTGGAGTTATAAAATTCAGTGTAGGCATATGGTAAATGCCGGCTTGTCTCATTACCTACATTTAGAACCAATCGAGGACCCTCAACTGGCGCGTCATTTCAGGGCCTGTGAACCGCGGGCCCCTTTGCAATTTCCCAGCTGGAAACGACCGGATATCCCCGTCTATCAGACCGGCCATACCGCAATTTGGCGCTGGCCATACCGGCCCTGCGGATGCCGGTTGCAGCGATACCAATCACGCCTTGGCCAGCCGGCTGCGCATTCGCCTGCCCAATTGGACGACAATCGGAAACATGAAAATTGGAAACTGAGAAACCGCCACATAAACCATGAGGTCCGATGTTACGATCTGATCGAGAAAGGCCGCAGCAAGCGCGATGTTGCGATTGGCCGATAGCATGCCGGCCAGCAGAGCTTGTTCCGGGCCAAGGTAGGAAAACACCATCGCCGTGACGCTGAATAGGATCACAGCCAGAAGTACGGCCACAGTGCCATAGGACATGACACGCACCAGCTGGTGCCCATCGGCATTGGAGATACTGGCCATGGCGCCGATACAAAAAACCATCAATGCCAACGTGCATGCGCAGTCCAATCCCTTGGACATCGTACGTTCCGTCTTTGCTGAAAAGTTCGGCCGGAACGTCCAGTACACCAACGCGATGATCATCGGAATAATCAGGAAGAAGTTGATCTGGCGTACATAGTGGCCAATTGACAGTCCCCAGGGAACGATCCCCATCAAGGTTCCAAAAACCAGCAGAGAAATAGGCATGGCCATGGTCGAGAAAACCATGCACCGGGTTGCCTGAGCCCTGTTCAGCCCCAGTATGGCAACCAGAGTCGGGCCGGCAAATACCGAACTGGCCGTAACAGTCGCCAACATCATCGCCTGGATGGTGTCAGGAATGTGCACGACTTTCGTAAGCAGGACCAGGCATAGCGGCAACGCCACCAATTGCCAGAGAACCATCTTGATCGTGAAGGCGTCCAGCGAGGACATCACCTCAGTCGGACAGTTTTCCAAATTGCAAAGCGAGAGCACCACGACAAAGAACAGTGCGATGAAAATGAACGGAAGCAGCGCGCTCGACAGCGCAGGCACGAACACGCCAAGCAAAACCGCGCCGGCCACAAGGGCAGGCGCAAGTAGCTTGTTGGTTTCCTCGATAGCCTGATTAGACAAGCCGCCGCCCTCACTCGATGCATCCGGTTCGATGCAATTTTGGCAATTTCGAGTGACTATGCCATTCAAGTATGAATTTTCAGTTGGTACGCGGTCTGCACGACGACCCCAACCGGTGTTGCCCATCGATGAGGCCCGTTTGCGGAGCGAACACTCAACCTATTGAATATAGGCAATTAAATTCGGCGCAACCGGCACAGCACCCGAACCGACTGACGCCTTTGTCAATCATCTTTTAACCAAACGGTACAAACAACGCCGCTTGCAATCAGCCAAGAGCAGCGCGTTCAAGGCCTCAGTGAGTATTGGCGATATAGGCCTCAGTGATGCGGTTGGGGTCTTCCATCAGCCGGTCCTTCCACACACCCAGACCGGTACGCGATTGGATAAGGCCGCGCAGAATGCCGATGTTTTCTGTGCGGCCAAGCGTCAGGGCGCCAACCAGCCGGTCGCCATCAAATGCCAGCTGGGTATACCTGTAGCGATCACCATCTAGCGTTTCAGCCGTTTGCCCGCCATTGACGCCCTGCCATTCTCCGAACGACGATGAAATCAGACCGGCCGTATCCAGCACGTTCATGTTGAGGCTGCCCTTGTAGCGGGCATCCTGGCCGGCCATGTTGAGTGCCGCGATCCGGCCATGCTCGGTTGCCGTTGGCTGAATGGCATGCACTGACCAGCCACCGGTCGAAAAGTCCGGCCCTTCGGCACAGTCGCCGGCCGCATAGACGCCTGCAACCGAAGACTCAAGACGGTCATTCACCACGATGCCTTCATTGAGCTTGATCTTCGAGCCCTTCAGAAACGAGGTGTTGGCCGCAACGCCGGTGGCAACGACAACCAGATCGGCCAGCGTGCTCTTGCCGTTATCCATCTCAACCTTGATCGCATCGCCGTCCTTCGACAGCTTGGTGACACGGGTCGAGGTGTGAACGGTCATACCTTTTTCCTGGCACCATTTCTTGATCATGTTGCCGGCGGTATCGTTCATCATTCGCGGCACCATTCGGTCCTCGGCCTCTACCACGGTCAGCTTGGTGCCGCGTGCAGCGATAGCTTCCAGAATGATGCAGCCGATGAAGCCCGCCCCCATCAGCACCACACGCGAGCCTTGCGATGCAAGCTGGGCAATGGCTCTTGCATCTTCCAGCGTCCAGCAATGATGGACACCCGGCAGATCGAGACCCTTGACCGGTGGTTTGATCGGAGAAGCGCCGGTGGCGATCAGCAGCTTGCCGTAGGCACAACTACCGCCATCGCTCAACTGCATTATCTTGTTGGCCGTATCGAGCTTGTCGACGCCGGCATGATGCAGATTGACCGACATTGCCTTGTAATGATCGTCCTGCTTGCGCAGATAGGTGCCCGGCTCCTCGATCAGCCCGGTCAAAACGTAAGGGATTGCCATGCGCGAATAGGGTGGCTCTGCCTCGCCTGACAACAAAATGATCGATGCCTTGGCATCTTGTTGGCGCAAGGTCTCGCAGGCCGCAACACCGGCCGGCCCGGCACCAACGATGACGTAATCCGCTTTCAAGGATTTGCCCTTCACGGATGCCTTGGCGGCGGCGGCCCGTTTTTCCTTGCTTGCGGCCGGCTTGGCAGGTTTGGCGGATTTCTTTGGTGCGGCCTTGGCCGTCTTCTTGGCCGCCGGCTTCTTTGGCGTAGCCTTGGCCGTCCTCTTGGCTGCCGCCTTCTTCGGCGCAGTCTTGGCGGTTTTCTTGGCCGCCGGCTTCTTTGGCGCAGCCTTGGCCGTCTTCTTGGCTGCCGCCTTCTTCGGCGCAGCCTTGGCCGTCTTCTTGGCCGCCGCCCTCTTTGGCGCAGTCTTGGCCGTCTTCGTGGCTGTCGGTTTCTTCACAGCCGCGGTCTTTTTGGCAGCCGGCGCAGCGTCGCTTGGAACCGGGGCGGCGGGGGCAGGTTCTGGCGCAACTGCCGTTTTTTCCGGTGTAGCGGCAGGCGCCGGCTTTTGCGGTACCGCCTGGCCGAGGCCAAGAATTTTCTTGATGAGCTTAAACATGCCTGTTGATCCCCTGCTTACTGGATAGCGCCCAAAATCGGCGCAAACCGAGCGGTTGGCGTAATAGCTGCACGTATTCCGGTCATCACAACCAGTCGAAACACGTCATGAACTGCAGAATGGCGGCGGCTCCACCGGATATGCCGGCAGGGCCGCCCGACCGCTAGCGTTTACAGTGCCAGACGCGACAAAGTTGCGTTCGACGGCACGCCTTCGCTGGTCCAGCCGCGCGTCTCGTAGTATTCCGGCAGCATCTTGTCTAGACCGCTGGTCAAACCCTTGGCCGGACCGGTCTTTGCAGCTTCCTTGAGCAAGCGCTGAGGCAATGTGTCGTCCTTGGCCGTCAGACCGGCATCAAGGTTGAACTTGCGCTCCAGATTCCAGATACGCTCACCAACCTCGAGCAGCTTATCGGTCGTCCAATTGCCTTCACAGGCCGCATCGAGCTGCGGCGCGACATCGTCCAGTGTCCAGGCAAACGAGGTAAAGATGCAGATGCCGGCTGAATCGAAGGCCGCCGTAGCATCCTGGAATGCCTTGACGAGGCCTGCCTTGCCATCGGTCACCAATGGATCGGTTTTCTCAGGTATGCCGAGCACTTCCGATGCCACCGTATAGCCGCGCAAATGGCATGCGCCACGGTTCGATGTGGCATAGGCCAGACCCATGCCCTGAATACCGCGCCCGTCGTAGGCCGGGAATTCCTGGCCCTTCACCGACATCGAAAGTTCCGGCTTGCCATACTTCTTGCACAACAGCTTGGAGCCCAGGCCAATCT
>JABDJG010000217.1 GCA_013002595.1 Hyphomicrobiales bacterium
GCACAGACGCCTTCCGGGTCTTCTTCCGGCGGCTGCTTGAGTTTGGGGTCGATCGCGTAGCTCATCCCGCCGATGATCCGTCCATCGGCCAGCGCCAGCACATCGATCTGGGCGTTATCGTACTTCGATACATCGTTCGCGGTGAAATCCTTGCCCTGTTTCAGGCGCATGACGATCCGGCGCCGGTCGCACGGCCCGAGCTTGAATCTGGTCCCACCGCGATTGGTGAATTCCAGCTCCCAGCCACGCCTCACCAGGAAGTCGGGAAGCTCGACGACGATGTGCGCATCGATGGTTTTGTCAAACGGGTTGTTGAACCAGAACTGCCGGTTCGCGAAACTGGCGAACAGCCCGCCGCCGCCACCGCCGCCAGGCACTGGCGCCACATTGCGCTGGCCGATATTGTTGTCAAACGGCACAAACCGCGAGTGCGCAATGGAGTTGGTGACGGTTGTATCATTGCCGGGGTCGCCATCGGCGGACGCGATCGCCAGCAGGCATTCATGGCCGACAGTGGCCGGCGTCCATTCAAACGGGCCGACGACCACGTTTGCGCCGGATGCGATGTTGCCGGGCGCGGCCAGTTGGGGGGTGGTCATCGGTTGCCAGTCGCTCGGCCAGACCAGGCCAGTGCCCGGCTGGCAGTGGAAGGCCTTCACCGAAATGTTGCTGGCGGTCTGGGTGCCGCGATTGCCGACCCGCACATACATGAAGTTGGTCACACCGACCACCGGCGTTTCGTGCCCGGCGCCGCCGTCCGCGGCAAGTCGGTTCCACATGTCCTGGCTGTTCCAGAAATTTCGCTGGTATTCGTAGGTTCCAGCCCGGCCGTCGTCGATGAAGACGTCGACATCGGGCGGTGCGCCGACCGTCGTGACCGGTGTTGGTGCGCCGGGCGGCTGATACAGGCCCTGTTGCTCAAAGGCCCAGCGCACGACCTTGTGCAGGGCGCCGCGCGATATGCCGTCGTAATCGTTGGCCTTGTCGAATTCCATCAGCGCGGTGGCGAAGTCATCGGCATCATCGGCATCATTCACCGGCGTCAGGGTGCTGGTCGCACCGACGATCAGGAACACCGAGTGCAGCGAGGCCAGCCTTTGATCGGCGATGTTGTTCGAATCGCCGCCGATCGATTGGTACATCCTGAACATCGTGGTGCTGAGGATCGTTTCACTGGCGTAGCCGCCGGTGTCTTGCGCACCGCCCCAGGCAGTACCGGTTGCCACACTCTCATCGTGACGACGCGGGCTTATGGGAATGAAAGGAAACGATTCAAACCGGTCGGCAAACTGAGAATCGGGATCGGCCAGTATGACAGCCAGGCTGTCGCCGGCCGAATGGGAAAACCCCATCTCAAAATCATCGACATGATCCCACAGGATCCCATGTCCGAATTCGTGCCACACAATACGGTAGTCCGCTGCAATACCGACCGGACACCCGTCGTCAGCAAGATTGAAGCCGAATCCGCCCGACCCGTTGTTCATGGCATTGCCATAGCTGATCGCATTGACGACCCCGAGAAATGCATCGCGATGATCAACTGTGACGGGAAATGTCGTACTGGCAAAATAAGTTGCGAGATTGAAACCAAGCTGTTCGATGAATCTGAAGGCAGCGTCACAATGATAATACGCATTGGCAGCAGCGAAATTGTCGGTGTTGGCATCATAGACAAAATCGTTGCCGGCCGGCTCCACCGGTGGCGCAATGACCGGCGCTGCCTGCTCACCAAGCGTAATATATTCCCCGTTCAATGGCTGCGGGTCTGCCGCGGTCAGGCCTTGAAGAACGACGGTCTGGCGCAGCGGATTGAGTGTCGCGTTGCCGGAACAGGGGGTTATCGTTGCATCGTTGGTCTGGCTGACCGGGTCAAGGGTAAAGACCGCAGCATCGATGCCGGCGACCGCGGCCCGCTCGTACAGGACAGCGCCTGAGCGGATATCGATCAGCGCCCGCCAGTGAATGTTGCGTGATGTGCCAATGTCGAGCGTGAACAGAACCTCGGTTACGACATAATACTTCCCGGCGCGGATTGTCTCGGGAACCGGTTCAAGCTGCAATGCCAGCGAACGGCGTTTTTCGTCCGGTTTGGGCTCGACGAAAAGCTCAGGCTCGGCCTGGCGGTTGTCCGCATCATAGCGATAGACCCAAAGTTTGCTGCCGTTGATCGATATCAGTTTGGCCTTGGAGCGCGCTGCAATTGCGCCGAGAAGTCTCGCCAGGCGATCATCGTCGCCGGCAACGAATTTTCCCTTCTGGTTCTCAAGCGCAACATCGACATCAAAGTCGACCGTACTTGTCGAACTGGTGATGCGCCGTTCGGCGTCTTCCATGACGATCGTGAGACCGCGCCGCCAGACCGGAATGCCAAGAAAGGTCTGGGCATAGGCGATCTTGCGAGTATTGAGGGTGCTCTTGTCCCTGGCCAGCCTGAGTTGGGTCTTCTCGCCGGCAACAAGGGTCCGCGACGGCGCTTCATGCAGGCTCTGCAGCATGGCTTTGTCGAAACCGTACAGATCGGCCACCTCGCCGATATAGTGCTGCGCCAGGGCCTGCGGCGTGACCGCTTTGTCCGGTGCCGCAAAAGGCTGCCTGACGTGGTTGATCTTGCGCAGGACACCGGCCGTATCGCGGCGCAAAGTTGTGGATGTGTCGGGATTGGTTGCCATATCAAGCTTCCTTGTGCCGCCACCCGGTTGGCTGAGATCGTCCAGTGAACCTTAGGGCGCATGCAACAACGTGATGATCCAGCCGTCCCGCAGCCAGTATTACTTACCTGTGGGCAAGAGTCTGTGTTTTTTCGCACACCCATATGGCCTGGCCCGGCTTGACCTGATCAGGCCGGCATCGCAATCTGCATTCCGGTTGCGATCACCGGAATGCCATCAATGAAAACCATCAATCAGTTTCCTCATGCGGTCGATGAGCATGAGAATATCTGGATCGAACTGTCGGACGGCTGCCGGCTGGCGGCGCGCATGTGGCTGCCGCGCTCGGCCGGCGAGCAGCCCGTCCCGGCAATCCTTGAATACATCCCCTATCGCAAGCGCGATGGCACAGCGGTACGCGATCAGCTGACCCATCCCTATTTTGCCGGTCACGGTTATGTCTGCCTGCGCGTCGACATGCGCGGCAATGGCGAGTCGGATGGCGTCATGCTCGATGAGTATACCGTGCAGGAACAGGACGATGCGCTTGAGGTGATCGACTGGATCGCCGGCCAGGACTGGTGTACCGGCAACATCGGCATGATGGGCATCTCCTGGGGCGGCTTCAACGGCCTGCAGGTCGCCGCCCGCCGGCCGCAAGCGCTCAAGGCCGTCATCACGCTGTGTTCGACCGATGACCGTTATAGCGATGACATTCACTACAAGGGCGGCTGCCTGATCAATGAAAACCTCGGCTGGAACGGCACCATGCTGTCTTATTCATCGCGCCCGCCGGATCCGGCCCTGGTCGGCGATGCCTGGCGCAAGATCTGGATGGAGCGTCTCGAAGCGACACCGTTTCCCGCCCTTGAATGGCTTCGCCACCAACACCGCGACGCCTATTGGAAACACGGTTCGGTATGTGAAGATTTCGATGCGATCGATGCCGCCGTGCTCGCCGTTGGCGGCTGGAACGATGCGTATTCCAATGCCATCCCGCGGCTCGTCAATGGCCTCAAGACAGCGCGCGGAATCATCGGCCCGTGGGCGCATAAGTACCCGCATTTTGCCGTGCCCAAGCCGCGCATGGGTTTCCTGCAGGAGGCGCTCAGATGGTGGGACCATTGGCTCAAAGACATTGACGGCGGTGTACTCGATGATCCGCCGGTGCGCGCCTATGTGCTTGACAGCATTGCACCAGACAACCTGCCCGAAACCTGGCCGGGCCGCTGGATCGGCGATACCTGGCCGCCGGCCTCAAGCGAAATCAGCACCTATCATCTGACCCCCGATGGTCTTAGCCTCGATGCACCGTCGGATGAAACGATGCAGATCTCATCGCCGCAGACGACCGGTCTGAACGGTGGCGAATTTTGCGTCATCTGGCTTGGCCCGGAGTTCCCCGGCGACCAGGCCGGCGACGATGCCGGCTCCCTGACCTTTGACACCGGCGAGATGCCAGCCGATATCGACATTGTCGGCGCTATCGAACTGGACCTGGCCTTTTCATCGCACTGCCCGCTCGCCAGCGTTTGCGTCCGCGCCAACGATGTTCATCCAGATGGTGCGGTCACCCGCATCACCTATACGGTCAAGAACCTGTGTCACCACGCCAGTCACGAAAACCCCGAGGCGCTCGAGCCGGGCACGCGTTATTCGGTGCGCCTCAAGCTGGACGATATCGCCTGGCGACTGCCAGCCGGTCACAGGTTGCGTGTGTCGATCTCAACGACCTACTGGCCGCTGGTCTGGCCGGCGCCCGAACCGGTCACCCTCGATGTCCATCTCGCCGGCTGCCGGCTGCATGTTCCGGTCAGGCAGCGGCCGCCTGCCGATGCGCCGCCGGCAATGCCCGAAGCGGTTGCCTCACCGGCCCTTGAACAGGAAGAATTGCGCGCGCCGGACCATATCAGGCGTTCCCAGACGGCCGCCGATGGCTGCCTGAAGATGGAGATCGTCGATGATTTCGGCAAGTACCGCAACGCCGGACATGGCCTTGTAACCGGCGAAGTTGGACGCGAGACCTATTCGATCATGGCAGGTGACCCCCTGTCGGCGCGGGCCGCCAATCACTGGAGCCAGGAACTGGAACGCGATGACTGGCGCGTCAGAACTGAAACCTTCAGCGAAATGACCGCCACGGCGACACATTTTATGCTGACTGCAAGACTTGAGGCCTACGAGGGAAATGAGCTGATATTCAGCAGAGATTGGAGCGATACTGTCGAGCGCCGACTGGTTTGACGTCGGCTGGATCCGATATTGTGAAAAATTGGGGGTGGTAACCCAGTCATGAATTTGCCACTATTCAAGCACGCGTTCTGCGCGTCTCGAATACTTATGTATGTTGCGGGGAGGTATCATGCATCCGGTCTTGAGAACCGTACTTCAGCGCCTTGGCCTGGGGCTTTTGACGCTGCTCGTTGTGTCGATCATCATCTTCTCGTCACTGATTTTTCTGCCAGGTGATTTTGCCACTGCCATCCTCGGCCAGGCCGCGACACCGGAAACGGTGGCTGCATTCCGCAAGGAGCTGGGCCTCGATGAACCTGCCTTCATCAGATATTTCGATTGGCTGCGAGGTGCGCTCGTTGGCGACTTCGGCACCTCGTTCTCCGGCCGCAGCGGCGGCTCGGCAGGTGCCGTCAGACAGGTCGCCGACCTGATTGAACCGCGGCTTTACAACACGCTGTTCCTGGCCGCCATGACCGCCATCATCGCCGTGCCTTTGGCGCTGACCCTGGGCATTATGGCCGCGCTGTACCGCAACAGCTGGTTCGACCGGGCGGTCAACGCTGCGACACTGACCACGATCTCGTTTCCCGAATTCTTCGTTGCTTACATCTTGATGCTGTTCCTGGCAGTCAAGTTCGACGTCTTCCCCTCGCTCGCCAATGTCTCGGACACCACGCCGTTCGGCGAACGCGTCTATAGATGCATGCTGCCATCGATCACCCTTACCCTAGTCATTGTCGCCCACATGATGCGCATGACCCGGGCTGCGATCATCAACCTGCTGGCCAGCCCCTATATCGAGATGGCCCAGCTCAAGGGTGTCTCGCGCACCAATGTTATCGTCCATCACGCCCTGCCCAATGCCTGGGCGCCGATCGTCAACGTCATTGCATTCAACCTGGCCTACCTGGTTGTCGGCGTGGTGGTCGTCGAGGTGGTGTTCGTCTATCCCGGCGTCGGCCAGTTGATGGTCGATTCAGTAACGTCCCGCGATATTCCGGTCGTGCAAGCCTGCGCGCTGATCTTTGCCGCGACCTACATCCTGCTCAACCTGTTCGCTGACGTGATTTCAATTATTACCAACCCGAGGCTGTTGCACCCAAGATGAGTACCGAAACAGACCAAGGCTACAGCGCTGCCGGCGAAGTCGGCGCCGTCCGTGCCCGCCGCACCATGTCCGAGAACATCTGGCGCGGCCTGAAGAAGGCGCCGCCGACTGCATGGTTCGGCATGATCGTCATTTCCATCTACCTGTTCTTGGCCATATTCGCCGGTATCCTGGCACCTTATGGCGAAGAAGAAGTGCTTGATGCAGCTTACCTGCCCTCGTGGTTCGATGCCGATGAGGACTTTCCCTGGGATCCGCGCTTCCTGCTCGGCACCGACCAGCTCGGGCGTGACATGCTCACCCGCCTGATCTACGGCGCCCGCAACACCATTGGTATTGCTGTTGCAACCACTGCCCTGTCCTTCGGCATCGGCGGTACGCTCGGCGTGCTGGTCACCATCCGGCCCGGGTTTTTCGATCAGCTCATCAGCCGCTTCGTAGACGTGCTGATGGCCATCCCTGGCCTGATCTTTGCCCTTATGCTGCTGTCAATCTTCGGTTCGACGGTCACCAATCTGATCATCATCATTGCGGTGCTTGATGCCACCCGCGTCTTCCGCCTGTCACGCGCTGTCGCCATGAACGTGGTGGTGATGGATTATGTTGAAGCGGCCAAATTGCGCGGCGAGGGTCTCATGTGGATCATGCGCAAGGAGATCATACCGAACATCATGCCGCCATTGGTTGCCGAATTCGGATTGCGGTTCTGCTTCGTGTTCCTGACCATCTCGGCGCTGTCGTTCCTCGGTGTTGGCATTCAACCGCCGACCGCGGACTGGGGCTCCATGGTCCGCGAGAATGCAACCTTGATTACCTACGGCAGCGCGACACCGCTGTTCCCGGCCGGCGCCATTGCGCTGCTCACCGTAGCGGTCAACTTCGTCGTCGACTGGTTCCTGCATAAAACAAGTGGATTGCGTGATGAGCACTAAGAACAAACAAAAACACGGCCGCGAAAAAGGCTCGGTCCTGCTGGAGATGCGCGACGTTTACATCGACGGCTACAGCGACGACAAATGGCACCCGATCATCAAGGGCGTCGATGTCACGCTGCACCGCGGCGAGATCATGGGCATGATCGGCGAGTCCGGTGCCGGCAAGTCGACACTTGGCCTGGCCGCCATGGGCTTTGCCCGCCCTGGCTGCAAGATCACCAAGGGCTCGATCATGTTTGACGGCATGGACCTGCGCGCGATTTCGGAGACCGAACGGCGCGCTCTGCACGGCTCACGCATTGCTTATGTGGCACAAAGTGCAGCCGCTGCCTTCAACCCGGCGCATCAATTGATGAACCAGACCATTGAGTCGGCTCTGTCGCACGGCATCATGCCCAAGGCGGAAGCCGAAGAAGACGCCAAGAAGCTGTTTGCTGCCCTGCAACTGCCGGATCCCGATAACATAGGCTATCGCTATCCGCATCAGGTCTCCGGTGGTCAGCTGCAGCGCGCCATGACGGCGATGGCGATGTCGTCGCGGCCCGATCTCATCATCTTCGATGAGCCGACCACCGCGCTTGATGTGACGACACAGGTCGAGGTGCTGGCTGCCATGCGCAACATCGTCGATCAGTTCCACACTGCTGCGATTTACATCACCCACGATCTGGCCGTGGTCGCCCAGATGGCCGACAAGATCAAGGTTCTGCGGTACGGCAACACCGTCGAGGATGCCGACACCCGCAAAATGCTGAAAGAACCCAAGGAAGATTATACCAAGACCTTGTGGGCGGTGCGCTCGCTGTACAAGGAAGAGCAGGCCAACGAGGACGTTGTCCTGCGAATCCACGATGTCGATGCCAGCTACGGCGGCGGCATCAAGGTGCTCGAGGATGTCACAATCCAGGTACCGCGTGGCCGCACGGTTGCCATCGTTGGCGAATCCGGATCCGGCAAGTCGACCACGGCCCGTGTCATCACCGGTCTTTTGCCACCGATTAAGGGTGAGGTCTATTTCAACGGTGAACCTTTGCCGCCGGCACTCAAGGACCGTTCAAAGGAACAGTTGCAGCGGATCCAGATGATCTACCAGATGGCCGATACCGCCATGAACCCGCGCCACACCGTGCGCGACATCATCGGCCGGCCGCTCGAATTCTACCTCGGCCTGCGCGGCGCGGCACTCGACCAGAAGATCGTCCAACTGCTCGAATTGATCGAGCTCGATGAGAGCTTCATCGACCGGCTGCCCGGCGAATTGTCCGGCGGGCAGAAACAACGCATCTGCATTGCACGGGCCCTGGCGGCCGAGCCCGATGTCATCATCTGCGACGAGGTGACGTCTGCTCTCGACCAAATCGTCCAGGAAGGCATCCTCAAACTGCTGTTGCGCCTGCAGGAAGAACTCAACATAACCTATCTGTTCATCACCCACGACATTGCGACGGTGGAGGCGATTTCCGACGAAATCGTCGTCATGTTCCAGGGCGGTGTTGTCGAACAGGGGCCGAAAACAAAGATCCTGAACCCGCCGTTTCCACCCTACACCGAACTGCTTTTGTCTTCGGTGCCGCAGATGGACCCGGACTGGCTCGACACTCTTCTTGCCGACCGCGCAAAGAAGGGTGATGTGATGAAGGCATCAGGTTAATACTCGGTCTGGTTTTATCGAAAACACGTGCTATACCAGCCCCGTCTCGAGTGCTGAACGGTGCGGCGCTCGAAACGCGTGAAGCGATCGAATGGCGTCATTTCAGACCGGACATGCCGGTGACTGCGCCCGCCGGCGTCCGAGAAATATTCCCGCCACCGGAATTGTTTGGATAGTTATAGATGCGTCCTCGGCAAATGAGTGGCCCCAAAAACCAAGACCTTTGCATCACCGGCGCCAGCGTTTCACAAACGGACGCCCGCAGGTTTCAGACCTTGCAGAGCGATCTCGAGCCGCTTGTTACAACAAGGACCGCGCCATCCCGGCCGCTCAGGGTGTGCATTCTCACAGCCGACATCTTTGGTCCGATCAAGAACGGCGGTATCGGCTCGGCCTATTTCCATCTCGCCCGGTTCCTGGTCGAGGCCGGTCACCAGGTAACGATCGCTTTCGTGCACCCGCAGGCCGGCAGGAAAGCCAAGCTCGAGCCCTGGATTGAGTATTACAGGAAACTGTCGATCGAGTTCGTCGGCGTCAAGCCGCAAGGCGGCACCCGCAGCCCACTGTCGTTTGCAATACAATCCTCGGTAAACGCCTACCGCTGGCTGAAGCACAATGAGGACCGCTTTGACATGGTCCACGTGTCCGAATGGCACGGCCTTGGCTATTACGCCCAATTGGCCAAGCATCTCGGGCTTGCATTCCAGAATATTCATTTCACCGTCAAGTGCTCCTCGCCGACTTTGTGGAACCAGCTCGGCAACCAGCAGCTGTTCGAGGTCGAGAGCCATCTGGGTTTCTGTTTCATGGAATGCCGCAGTGCCGAACTGGCCGATACGCTCATCTCCGGCAGTCATCACATGCTCGACTGGATGCTGCGCCACGACTATCAGCTCAACCAGCCGCGCAGTTTCGTGCAATCGAATGTCTTCATGCCCGAACCCGATCTTGTGGAAAATGCCAGGAACCAGCCGGGTGATATCTGCAAGGTCGACGAGATTGTGTTCTTCGGCCGGCTGGAGCCGCGCAAGGGATTGCTGCTGTTCTGCGATGCACTAAATGTGCTTGCCCGTGACGGGGTCAAACTGCCGCCGATCACTTTCCTGGGCGGAAGGGCACACAGGTTCAATGCCAAGGCCCTGATCGACCGGCACAAGGTCAGCTGGAACACGACGGTGAATTTCCTGACCGGCTGCAACGCCCGCCAGGCATTGGAGTACCTCGGCCAGAACAACCGTTTGGCCGTGGTGGCTTCATTGCTGGAGAATTCCTCGATCGCGGTCTACGAATGCCTGGCGTACCGGGTGCCTTTTGTTGCCTGTTCGACCGGCGGCACGCCCGAGCTTATCAGCGAAGCGGATCGGATGCGGGTTCTGTCCGAGCCGCATCACATGAAGATGGCCGATCTCTTGAAGCGCACATTGACCGACGGTGCGCTGGTCGCCAGATCCCATTGGGACATGGCTGAAGCCGACAATGTATGGCGGGCATGGCACAGCCAGGCTGCTGCCCGTGCCGCTCAGCCAAAGCCGGTTGCCGACAAGGATCCGCAACCAAAGGTGACCGTGTGCGTTACCCATTTCAATCGCCGCCGGCTGTTGCAGCAGGCGCTTGAGAGCATTGAAGCGCAAACCTACCCCAACATCGAGGTGATCGTCGTTGACGACGGCAGCACCGACACGAGCGCCGTTGCATATCTCGATGAGGTGGAGGCGAAGTTTGCCGACCGTGGCTGGCGGGTTATCCGGCAGCCGAACCTGTATCTGGGCGCGGCCAGAAATACCGGTGCGCGCCACGCGACCGGCGAGCTGATCCTGTTTTTTGATGATGACAACATCATGCGTGAGATGATGGTGGAAACCATGGTCAAGGCCCAACGCCATTGTGACGCCGACGTTTTGACGTCGTTTGCGCAGTCCTTCATCGGCCAGGGTACGCCCGGCAGCAAGGACAGCAAATTGAGAAAGGAGATCCGTTTCCTGGGCCCTGCCAAGATCTGGAGTTTCTTCCGCAATGTCGTCGGCGATGCAGCGTGTATCGTGCGCCGCAAGGCGTTCGAGGAGCTCGGCGGCTACACCGAGCATTATGCCATCGGCAAGGATGATATGGAGTTCTATAACCGGGTTATTCTCGGCGGTTACAAGATCGAGGTGGTGCCCGAAGCGCTGTACTATTACCGGATATCGCGAGACACCATGAGAA
>JABDJG010000228.1 GCA_013002595.1 Hyphomicrobiales bacterium
ATGAAAAGAAGGCGCGGCTGGTCGAGAGCTATGGTCTGACCGGCTATGATGCCGATGTGCTGGTCACCGAACAGGCCGCTGCTGACTTTTACGAGGCTGTCGCCAAGGGCCGCGATGGAAAGGCTGCGGCCAACTGGGTGATCAATGAACTTTTTGGCCGTCTCAACAAGCAGGACACGAGCATTGCCGACAGTCCGGTATCGTCAGACCAGCTCGGCGCCATCGTCGACCTGATCGGTGAGGGCGTCATTTCAGGCAAGATCGCCAAGGACCTGTTTGAGATCGTTTGGTCCGAAGGCGGCGACCCGCGCCAACTTGTTGAAGAGCGTGGCATGAAACAGGTCACCGACACCGGTGCCATTGAATCAGCGATAGATGAAATCATCGCCGCCAATGCCGACAAGGCTGAGCAGGTCAGGGAAAAGCCCAACATGATTGGCTGGTTCGTCGGCCAGGTCATGAAGTCAACCGGTGGCAAGGCCAACCCGCAGGCTGTCAATGAAATACTCCGCGCCAAGCTCGGCGTTGAATGAGCTTTGCGTGATCTTTGCACATGCTTGCGAGCACTTCCCCAAAGGATACTGGAAGGCTGCACGCAAACCGTGTAGCAAACGGTTTTGAGCAAGGCAGATTCGCCAATATCTGTTCTGTTGAAGGAACCCCGGTGAGGAACCGGCAATGACCGAAATCGCAGCACCTGCCGCGGGCGCCGGCAAGCTCATTAAACCGGGACGTAAGGGCCGGCGTTTATGCCTGGCTGGCCTGATCGGATCGGCCCTGGCGCTATCGACACCATGGTTGTCGCTGTACAGCCTGATCTTTGATTTCCTCAGCCATTTCACACTGCATTACCTGATCGCCGCGGTTGCCTTCCTGATTGGCTTTTTCATGCCACGGGCCCGGGTGCTCACGGCGCTCTTGATCATTGCAGCCGGCATCGCTGCAATTGCGTGGTGGCCGCAGTATGTCAGCCAGCAGCCACAATCACCGGCAGCGCTTGCGCAAAACGAGCGTCAATTGCGTTTGATGACGTTCAACACCTGGTTGCGCAACAAGGATTGGCAAGCTGTTGCCGCCGAAGTCCGCCGGTCCAATCCGGACATCGTAATCCTCATTGAATTCGGCAAGGAAAAACGCGCGGCGTTCAACGCACTCAAGAAGGACTATCCCTATTCGGTGCATTGCATCGAAAAGGCATTCTGTCATATGGCGATCTTGTCCAAGTACCCCCTTTATGATGTTGAAACCCGTAATATCTGGAAGGGACCAGCCTACATCCGGGCGCGCCTCGGTGCGGACTTTGACGGAGTATATATATACGGCCTGCATTCAACGCGGCCGCCGTTCGTGCGGTCTCAGATCGTGCAATTGCAGGCAATGGCCAAGCGTATGCATGACGTACCTGGCCGCAAGATCGTGATGGGTGATTTCAATTCGACGCCGTATGCCCGCCTTCTCAGTCAGTTCGCCAATCACAATGCGCTGAACCGCATCACCTTTTTGCCGACATGGCCGTCGCGCTGGGGCCCGATGCCGCAACTGGCCATTGATCACGTGTTCCTTTCAAAGGACATGCGCGCGCTCAACAGCGCCTGGATTGGCCGCCCGGCAGGATCGGACCACTATCCGACCATTGTTGATGTTGCAGTCAAGGTATCGCCGTAAGGCCGGATCTGCGATTGATATGGGCCTTCAGCTGGCTCTGATATTGCCGCTCTTGCGTCACCGCAATTTCACGGATCAATCATGCAAATTTGGCGGGTGGTTAGCGCTTCATGAATCCATGCAGCTGAATTGAAACTGCCGAATCCACTAACAGACTGAAAAAATAGAGGAAAACGCTACGTCCTTAAAGAAACAGCCTCATTTTTCCGAGATTGCATTCAACTCCTGTTAAGCGTGTCGGTTAACGCCAACTTTGAAAAATCTGGCCCAACATGCGGGCATCGATGAGGGCAAACCTCACGTGCGGATGCATGGACGGCCAAGCGCCAAATGCGCCGGAAGTATACAAGCCGATAAACAGGGGAGTTTCCGATGGCTCGTATGGACATGTCTTTGGTAGACAACTCACAAATTGCTGCAGGCAGCAATAATGCATCATCGTTGCTGGAGCTGGGCATCATGTACAGCACCGGCCGCGATGTGGAACAGGATCTGGTATCGGCACACAAGTGCTTCAATCTGGCAGCGCTGCAGGGGCTCAAGGAAGCCCTCGAGTATCGCCAGGAAATCGCCAGTGAAATGTCGCCGCAGGAAATCGCGGAAGCACAGCGTCAGGCACGCGACTGGTTGTCGATGAACTAGACAGGTGCTGATGGCGCTAAACGTCATCCGCGCTACGCGGCCGTATAGCTATGGCTATGCCGGCCAGGCGCACGAAATTTTCAGATCTTAGAGATCCGATTCAAACATCGTTCGCCAAAAAAGGGGTGGGACCCAATCAGTATCTTGGCTGGAACTCTGAACCGCCACCGAAGTCATGTTGAATATGACGTGTCAACTCGCCTTCGATAATGGCGCGTTCACGCTCGATCCGGTACATCTCGGCTTCATAACGATCCGCGGTGCTGTTGATCCGGTCGCGATAACTGTTCAACAGCGGCAACCTGTTTTCATCCGGCGAGTAAGTGTGTCCTTGCGGGATGAATTTCTCTGCAGCGATAGATGATGCCGGCATCATTACAAGGGCAGCCGCACCCAACAAACAACCTAAAACAACCTGTATTTTCATTTCTTTCCATCTCCGCCCGGATACCGCCGTCCACTTATACGTTGAGTTAGTCGTACCTCAATTACGTTTGTACCGCAAACTATGGCGACTGACACGCTAAGAATTGATTAACTATGACAATTCTTCGTGTGCAGTAAAGCGCCAGGGTATGGTGACAATCCCATGCCTGGAATTGTCGTGACACCCAAGAGCCCGGATTGACCGCTTACTGATCAAACCGAACCACCGATTAACCGGATCACGTCAAATACTGGCTCAGTTTCAGATGTTTAGTCTACTGGCAAGACGGGGCTGCCGGAGCAGCCCCTGCTGGTTCACGCCGCGCGGGTTTGACCTGACGCTGCAAACGTCTTGCAGATTTCTTCGACATGCCGGTGATCGGTGCCGCAGCAGCCGCCGACCACGCGCAGGTTGTTGAGCTTGGCCTTCAGCGCACCATACTGATGGCCGAATTCGACCGGATTGCCGTCATCCAGCTCTTCAGCCTGGTCCAGTTCGGCATGGCTCATTCTGGAGGCATTTGCGCGGATACCGCCGATCCGGTCGAGCCAGCTGGCGCCGCCCGAAACGGCATCTTCAAAGTGGTCTGGATGGGCGCAATTGATCATGAAGTAGGCCGGTGCGTGATCTGTTGCACTGTCGACTTCGATGATCGCCTCCTTGAGCGGCTGGCCGGTCGGCAGACATCCATCGGTCTCTACCGTAAACGAGATCACCGACGGCATGCCGACCGCTGCAGCCGCCCGGGCAATGCCGATCGCCTCGGCGGAATGGGTCATGGTGATGGCGCTGATCATATCGGCAGCGCTGTCGGCAAACGTGCCGATCTGTACGCCGTGATAGTCCTCGGCCTCTTGTTCGGTGAGCAGCTCGGCCGGGTTATAGCCGTCGCCGCGCGGCCCGACACAACCGGAGATCACCATCGGTGAGGTGGCTGTCTCATGGCGATCGCGCAATTCGACCAGCATATCGATCGATTTGTGGTTGAAATCCTCCAGCTCGCGGGCCGAATAGCCGATACGCTCGGCCCAGTCGGGGCTCGCCCGCCATGTTGCGCTTTCCAGGATGAAGCCAGTATCATAGCGGTGGGCGAGATCAATGTACTTCAGGTAGTAATTTTCCAGGTACCCGCGGCCCTCATCGTTCTTGAGCAGATCGAAAGCGGCGAATTCGGGCAGGTCAAGTCCGTCGTGAAATATCAATGTTGTCTCCAGGCCACCATCGGCGAGGAAGACCTTGCCATTGAGTTGCGGCAAGCCAGTGCGGTATTTGGCCATATCAATATGTCCTGCGTTGTTTCCGGTTGGGGGATTGTGAACCAGACCGCCCGGCGGGGGATTGGGGGCGGGGGGTAGCCGTTCGGTCTGGTTCAAAGTCGCTTCGAGGGATTGGGATCGGGGGAGAACTCTTCCTCAGTTGCGATGGTGCTGGTTTACGCCATGTTTGTTTCAGCCATATGTCGCGACAGCAGTTCGAGTGTTTCAATTGTTTCAGCTGCGGTGCGCAAGGCTGCATAAGGTTTCGTGGATATGCACCGGAGCGATTTTGGCTTTGTCGATAAAGGCGCTTGAATATCCAGAACTTCTACGGCATACCCGCACGTGGAGAGGTGGCCGAGTGGTCGAAGGCGCTCCCCTGCTAAGGGAGTATACCTCAAAAGGGTATCGTGGGTTCGAATCCCATCCTCTCCGCCATTCCGGCTTCCCACTGTTTTTCATCCGTTCCCAAAAATCGCTATAATTCTGCGATTTCTGTTGATACTTGCTTGCATCGCTTCTCATCTGTTCCCATAGTAGCGCAATGAAAATGTGGTATGGAATGTGGGCGGAATTGTTAGGCGGATGAACAAATCAACTGGTCCACACAAAACAAGCCGCCTCACAGACAGGGCAATTCGTGCAATCAGCGAGCGGGGTCGCTATCCAGATGGCGATTCACTCTACCTTGTTGCTGACA
>JABDJG010000231.1 GCA_013002595.1 Hyphomicrobiales bacterium
CGTCAGATTTGCCTGCTGAGCAGGCAGACAGGCGCAGGATACCGCCCGGTTTTCAAGCCTGTCTAACGCACTCAGCAGGCAAATCTGACACGCCCGTGAGGGTTTGATCCTGAGGGCCCGCCTGCAAGCAAACGATGCTCGATAAGGCATGAAGCCTTATCTTGCGCTTGTTTTCCAGCATTCGAGCCCTCATGATCAAACAGAATTGCATGAAATTAGTGGGTCCTGACCCTAGGCCCAGGACCCCGGGAACGAACCCGCTATTTCAACAGGTCACACCATTCGGACTGCTCGTCCTTGCAGGTGAGTATCACCGACAACGCCTTGAAGATCGTGCCGGAGCATTTCGTTACGTAGTTCGGGTTGACGACGAAGAACTCATCAGTCAGCACCGTACGCTTCTTGGCGAGCTTATCTTGCTCATCGATAAGGATGTTATGCGCAACGGCTGCCGCCTCGTAGTCTTTCTTTGCCGCCAGCGCCACCTGATAGGCCTCATCGCTCTCTTCGGACTTGGCCGACTTTTTCTCAAACAGGTTCTGCAGCTCATCCAGCGTCTTGCCGCTCTTTTTGACCTTTATATCAAGCGCCGTATTCTCGTCGCGGTTGGCATCGAGCAGCTTTTCCAGCTCGCGCATGCGGGTATAGGTGTCACGGCATTCCGTGGCCATGGCGATTTCGCCCGCCGATGGCTGGGATCGATCGTTCCTGTCGACCTGCTGGGCAGCGGCGTTAACCGTACCAGCAAATATGAAGGCAACTGTGACAACCGAATTTATAAATTTTGCCATCGTCCAAAAGTCCTTAAAACGCGCTGTGAACTGCCAATTTATCACATCGGTAAATTTTGGCGAGAATTGAAGAGTTAATAGACTAACGCCGCACCGGCAATTCAAAACAGGCGATTTAAACTGAATGGCAACATGTCTGTGATCTAATCAGCGTCAACAGGGTTAAATCAAACAAGTGACGTGCAATGAACGCTCTCTCAGCTGTGGCGCCTGCTACAATACATTCCAGATTCCGATATCGTTGTTCCCAGTGCGACAAGATCCATCATGGCCTGCCTGATGTGTGCTTCCCGACACCTGATTGTGTCCGTGATCTGCCGCAAAAAAAGTTCGACGAGTCCTGCCTGATCAGCGAAGACGTCTGCATCGTCGATGGCAACAGCTATTACATCTATTGCGTCCTTGAAGTCCCGGTGGTCGACTATCCTGACCGTTTCGGCTGGGGTGTCTGGTGCCAGACCAGCTGGACACCATTCAAGATGTACTGGGAAAGCCTTTCCGTCAGCCGCAGCGACCGTTTGCCCGTGGCGGGCGCCAGGCTTTCCAACGACCTGGCTCACATGCCGTCAACAACAGGCACCCGTTGCGAAATTCATTTCCGCAAGAACGGCGCGCGCCCGGTTGTCAAACTGCCACCGTCAAAACACCGCCTGTACAATATTCAGCAACATGGCCTGAGTGTCGACCAGGCCGTGGCCCAGGCCCAATCGGTCGGCACATTGCTGCTCGTTGCTTAGAGCGGTTTACTGTTACAGGTCTGTCATCCGCCATTAAAGCGGAATGTTGTCGTGCTTCTTCCAGGGATTTTCCGTCTGTTTGTTGCGCAACATGTTGAGCGTCCTTGAGACCCGCCGCCGGGTGTTGCGCGGCAGGATTACCTCATCGATGTAACCGCGTTCTGCTGCCACGAACGGATTGGCGAAGCGGTCCTCGTAGTCCTTGATGCGCTGGCCGATCTTGTCTTTGTCCTCAAGTTCGGAACGGTACAGGATTTCCGCTGCCCCTTTCGGCCCCATCACTGCGATTTCCGCCGATGGCCAGGCATAGTTCACATCACCGCGGATATGTTTTGACGACATCACGTCATAGGCTCCGCCATACGCTTTGCGGGTGATCACTGTAACCTTGGGCACCGTTGCCTCGGCAAAGGCAAACAACAGCTTGGCGCCGTGCTTGATGAGGCCACCGTATTCCTGCGCCGTGCCGGGCAGGAACCCGGGCACATCAACGAAAGTCACCAACGCAATATTGAAACAATCGCAGAACCGAACGAACCGGGCCGCCTTGCGCGAGGCATCGGCATCCAGTACGCCGGCCAGCACCATCGGCTGATTGGCGACCACACCAACCGTGCGCCCTTCTATGCGGCCAAAGCCGATGACGATGTTCTTGGCGAAGGCCTCCTGAATTTCAAAGAAATCGCCCTCATCGACCACCTTTGTAATCAGCTCCTTCATATTGTAGGGCTGGTTCGGATTGTCCGGGATGATTGTATCAAGCGAGATCTCGGTTCGCTCACCATCATCGTAACTGGGTAATTCCGGCACATCAGCCAGATTTGACGATGGCAGAAAATCGATCAGCCGGCGCATCTGCAACAGCGCCTCGACGTCGTTCTCGTAGGCCTTGTCTGCGATGGACGACTTTGTGGTGTGGACCGATGCACCGCCGAGATCCTCGGCGGTCACGGTTTCGTTGGTCACGGTCTTGACCACATCCGGTCCGGTCACGAACATGTAGCTGGTGTCTTTGACCATGAAGATGAAGTCGGTCATCGCCGGTGAATAGACGTCGCCGCCGGCACATGGCCCCATGATCACAGAAATCTGCGGGATGACGCCGGAAGCAAGTACATTGCGCAGGAACACCTCGCCATATCCACCGAGCGCTGCAACACCTTCCTGGATGCGCGCGCCACCGGCATCGAACAGGCCAATGCACGGCGCCCGGTTGCGCAATGCCATATCCTGGATCTTGGTGATCTTCTTGGCGTGGGTCTCCGACAAGGAGCCGCCAAATACCGTGAAATCCTTGGCAAACACATACACCGTGCGCCCGTTCACCGTACCCCAGCCGGTCACCACGCCATCGCCGGGGACCTTGTTATCGGCCATGCCGAAGTCGGTACAGCGATGCTCAACAAACATGTCGAACTCTTCAAACGAGTTCTCATCGAGCAATAGATCGATGCGCTCGCGCGCTGTCAGCTTGCCACGCTTGTGCTGCGCCTCGATCCGCCGCTCACCGCCGCCCAGACGGGCCTCGGCGCGCCGCTCCTCCAGTTCGTTCAGGATATCTTGCATTGAACGCCCCAACTTCCTTACGATCAATTGACAATTCAATGTGCAACACCGCAACTAAGCGGCGCAACCCGCGATTAGTCTTTCTTCAAAAGTGTCAGTAACTTCAAAGCCGCGTCAAATTCGCGTTTGTTGCCGGCCCGTCGCGCTGCCCCCTCATCATCGGGTCCCCATTGCTCGATCTGCCAGTCCTCATCGACATGCGCTGCCGACCAGGCCTCAACGCCGCTCACCCTTCCATGATGCACCGCTACCGCGATGAGGCACGAGCCGGTCAGCGTGGTGATGTTGTGGATCGCCGTCAGGGCAAAGGCATCCTGGGCGCCGAGGTAAGACGAGATTGCCGCAAGCGCAGTGTCCGGCTGCGCCTGATGCATCACCCCGGCGATCGTGACAAACCGGGCGCCAAGCGCCTCATCTGCAAACGCCAGCAACGGATCCCACATCGCCTGCTGGCGCCCCACCAGTCCTTCTGGCGTATCGGCCCGGTAGCACAACAGGTCGCTGCCGGCGAACTCGGTGATCTCATCGATGATCGGTTGCGGGTTGGCCGAGACCCGGTCGATCGCGGTCTTGCACAGCCGGGTCAGCGGCATCCTCGCCGGATCGATTTTCTCGGCCTGGTCATCCCATTCTTGCGCAAGCGCTTCTGCCAGCGGCCTCACCGGCACCGCCAGCTGCGCCTTCATGGGTGTCCTGATTGGCCGCCCGTCAAGCAGCACCGTCAGAAAGGGCGGCGCTTTGCCAACACTGACCTGTTTGTAGAACCGCTTGGGCAGGTTGCGGACACCTTCGCCTGCAATCGCCCGCTTGAGCTTGTCTTCAAGATCGTCGCTCACCAGCCCTGCTCCCAAAGCATGTGCAGGACGCCTGGCAGATCGTGGAACCGGTCGATCACCTCGTGTGCCCCGTACTCGACCAGATCGTCGCGCTCATGATACCCCCACGACACGCCAACCGCTCCTGCCCCGGCTGAACGGGCCATCGCCATGTCGAATGATGTGTCACCGATGACAACTGTATCACCCATGTTAACGCCGGCCTCGCCGACGGCCTGGAGCACCATTGCCGGATGCGGTTTAGACGGGGCATCGTCCGCAGTCTGAATGGTGGTAAAGTGCCCGTCCCAGCCCTCGCGCTCAAGCAGCGCCCTGACGCCGCGCTGAGACTTGCCGGTGGCAATGCCGAGCAGCACATCGTCCCGGACGGCCAATTCGCCGATGACGGCGCCGGCGCCGTCAAACAACGGTTCATGATGCGACGGGTCCATGCGCATATGCCGGAAGGCGACTTTGTAGCTCTCGCCTATCCGCTGGCGCAAATCGTCCGGCAACTCGGGCGATAGAACCTCCATCGCCTGCGGGATCGACAACCCGATGATCGACAAGGTTGCCGCACGGCCCGGCCATGTGAGGTCTTCCTGGCCGTAGGCCCATTCCATGGAGGCTGCGATCATGTTCTGGCTGTCGACCAGTGTTCCGTCGCAATCAAAGATGACCAACTTCACTGTCCCACCTCATCGTACCGCGCCGGATCCATCCCCAGCGTCTCAAAGCTTTGCCTGAGCTCATCCGGCAACGGCGCCGTCACATCCACAATGCCGCCGCGCGGGTGCTGAAAACTGATCCGGCGGGCATGCAGATGCAGCCTTTGATCAAGCGCTGCCGGCACCGCAATGTCGCCGCTGTACTTGCGGTCGCCGATGATCGGATGCCCCTCAAAGGCCATATGCGCCCGCAACTGGTGCTGGCGCCCCGTGACCGGCTTCAGCGACACCCAGGCAAAGGCATCACCGGTCGTGTCGATCACCGAATAGTGCGTGACCGCCTTTTGCGCGCCTTCTTCGCCGCGCCGCGCCGCACGCACCTTTTCTCCGTCCGGCCCGCCGGTCTTGATCAGCGCCATGTCGATCTTGCCCTGCTTGGGCTCCGGCACGCCCTTGACCAGCGCCCAGTAGATCTTGTGCACCGAACGGGTTGCAAACAGCTTGCCGAGATCTGCTGCCGTCTGGCGTTTGCGCGCGACCACCAGGATGCCCGATGTGTCCCGGTCAAGCCGGTGCACCAGCCGCGGCCTGACTCCCAGCTCAAGCCCCCAGCTCTCCAGCATGCCGTCGATATGCCGCCTGGTCTTGCTGCCGCCCTGCACCGCCAACCCGCTCGGCTTGTTGAGCACGAACAGCTCGTCGTCCTGATAGATGATGAGGCCTTCCAGGAACGCCTTGTCCTTGGCGCTGATCGGGGTGACTGAGGTTGGCGCCTGTATCGCCTCACCATCCGATTTGATCGGCGGTACGCGCACTTCCTGGCCTTTCGCCAGCCGCACGTTCGCCTTGGCCCTGCCGCCGTCAACCCTGACCTCGCCCTTGCGCAGCAGCTTGTTGAGCAGCGCGTGCGGCACCTGCGGATAGTTCAGCTTGAACCAGCGGTCGAGCCGCACGCCGTCTTCATCCTGCTTGACCCGCCGGCGCTGAACGCCGCTCATGACAGCACCGCCCGCATCAGCGCCATCCCGGCAAAGATCGCCACCAGTGCCAATCCGACCGAGCCTGCCGCATAAAGTGCTGCCAGCCCATGCTGCTTGCGCTCAAACAGCGTAATGAAGTCCAGCGAGAATGCGGAAAATGTCGTAAAGCCGCCGAGCAGGCCGGTGGTCAAGAAGGCCCGCATCTCGAGACTGGTCTGAAACTTCAGCGCCATCGCGGTAATGAACATGCCCATCACAAACGAGCCCGCGACATTGACAATGAACGTCCCCCACGGAAAATCGGTCCCCAGCAACCGTCCGGCATAGACATTCATCAGATGGCGGCCCGAAGCGCCAACCGCTCCGCCCGCCGCAATCCAAAGGATCAAAGGCATCGCCGGGGTATACAATCGCTCACGCGGGCAGGCAATCATTGATCGGCATCTGCACGTCTTGTAGATATTGCTGACTGTACGGGTCGGTAGAGATGCACATGACACTGGACAGCGTGCGAGTGCTGCGAATGTACAAACGGACTTTCATTGCGGTTATCGGTTTTGGCCTTGTGATGACGGTCAATGCCCTGGCGCTGTCGATCGCCGAACCCTTCCAGAGCGGACAGGATGCCTTCGAACGCAAGGACTACAAAACGGCGCTCAAAATCTGGTGGGCGCTCGCCGACAAGGGCGACCGCCGCGCCCAAAGCAACGTCGCCTGGCTCTACGACAAGGGTCTAGGTGTCCGCGAGAATAACGATCTGGCGCTCATGTGGTACAAACGATCCGCCGATCAGGGGTATTCGGCCGCGCAGGTCAATATCGGTGTGATGTACGAAGACGGTGACGGCATTCCACAGAGTTATGAAAAAGCGCTCGAGTGGTATCGCAAGGCGGCTGACCAGAGCAATGCAATCGCTGAAAACAACATCGGCGTCCTTTATGCCCACGGCAAAGGCGTAGAACAGAGCGATGAGACTGCCGTGTTCTGGTATCAAAGAGCCGCCAAACGCGGATACGCGGTGGCCCAGGACAACCTTGGCGGCATGTATGATGGCGGTTGGGGGATTGCTCAAGACAAGGTCAAGGCGGTCTATTGGTACCGCAAGGCAGCCGAACAGGGAAACGCCTACGGCCAGTCCCATCTCGGTGTGATGTACGAAGCCGGCGAAGGTATCGCCAAGGATATCAAGCTGGCGCTTGACTGGTACCGCAAGTCGGCCGCCCAGAACAACCGGGAAGGCCTCTACAACCTTGGCCGCATGTATGATTTCGGTCACGGCGTCGGCAAAAACCCGGTTGAGGCCGCCAAATGGTATGAGAAGGCGGCCCAACTCGGACAGGCCCCAGCACAAAACAATCTTGGCTTTATGTATGACACCGGCACCGGCGTCGAACTTAACGACGCCAAGGCGGTCAGCTGGTACCGCAAGGCCGCCGATCAGAACAACCTCAGCGCACAGCACAATCTCGGTTTGATGTACGATTATGGCGAGGGCGTTGCCGAGGACAATGCAGAGGCCGCCAGATGGTTCCGTATCGCCGCCCGCCGCGGCCATGCAAAGGCCCAGTATGACCTGGCCCGGCTGTACGAAACCGGCGAAGGCCTGGTGAAGGACTATAATGTTGCGCTCTACTGGTATCGCAAGGCGGCTGCCCAGAACAACACCTATGCCCTCAACAGCCTAGGCATCATGTATGCGACCGGCCTCGGCGTCGCCAGGGATCCGCGCCAGGCCTTCATATGGTACGAAAGGGCGGCCAAGCTGGGCTATTCCGTTGCACAAAGCAATCTCGGTGCAATGTATGAGGACGGCAAGGGCGTTGAGCAGAACTATGCCACCGCAGCAGACTGGTATCGAAAGGCAGCCGATCAGGGCGAGGCCAGCGCCCAGTTCAATCTGGCGCTGATGTATGAGGATGGCAACGGCTTTGCCCAGGACAAAAAGACCGCTGCCAAATGGTATCTGAAAGCGGCTGAACAGGGCTACGTCCATGCCCAGATCAACCTCGGCCTGCTCTACGACCTCGGCCAGGGTGTCGCTGAGGACAAGGCTGCAGCCGTCAAATGGTATCGCGCCGCTGCTGACCAGGGCCACGCCACCGGCCAGACCAACCTCGCCTCGCTGTACAGTGAGGGCAAGGGGGTCGAAAAGAATGATGCTATCGCCGCCGGGCTGTATCTGAAGGCGGC
>JABDJG010000278.1 GCA_013002595.1 Hyphomicrobiales bacterium
CTGTGCCTTGAGGCCGATTGCAGCGGGCGGCCGGTCTCCTACAACCTGGAAGAGGCCTTCTTGAGCCAGATCATCGGTGGCCCCGGCAGCTTCGTCATCACCGTCGACGGCCGCAAAAGCTTTGCCCGGGCCGTGCGCCGCAAGCTAATCTTGGAAATCTCCGATTGCCGGCACGCAATCAACTCGCCGCTGGAATCATGCAGGCAGCCAAAAGGGCTATGTATGAGTTTGGCAGGTGATAAGCCAATCCGGTTCTGACGGCAGTCAGTCCTGCCTAACTCACCACCATGAACAAGAAACGCCTACAGGACTTGCTTGACGCTGAAACCAACGGCTGGTCGCGAAAATCAATTGACAGTTTGGTCAAGGAGTTGACCGACGTGGTCTCATACGGACGGGGCAGCGAAGACGATTTTCACCAGTTTGAGGTCCAGATGATTGAGCAAGAACCCGATTATGTACACGTCATCGTGTCAATTGATGACGGCAGTTTCCTGAAGTCTTTCGCCCCTCTCACCCGTGGCTTCATCGTTCATCGCGATGGCCGTGTAGACAACTGAAGTACACGAGGCAAGAATACTCCGTGCGACTTCCGATCCTGGCACTCAAGAGACCAACTGGCCTCATTGAAAAGTAGTCCGGTGTTCCCCCGATAACCGACGTAGAGTCGCCGACGTGGTGATTTCGTCTGTTTATGGATGTTCAGCGGACCTGCTTGTCAGCAGACCTTCAGGACCGTTGATGACCTTCTCCTGATGGTAAAATCGATACCGGAACGGGCAGCAAGCTCCGCCTTTCATGATCGTGTCGGTTCGCGAAAACTCAACATTGGGCGCAGACAAATCGGCGATGTGATTGTCCGCCTCGCAAACCAAGATTGCACCTAGTTCCGGTTCATCCAGCTGGCGAAAAAATTCCGCATATTTGCAGCTTGTTACATTGAGGTCGAACTTCTCATCATCATGTTTCAAGACGCTATATTCGACATCACCCTCGAACGTCGCCTCAAGCCTGTCCGAGGTTTTGTAAAAGTTCACGATAGGGTTGTCTGATTCCTTTGAGGCAAACTCAACGATCCACTCTTTCATGTATTCCCTGAGTACCGGGTAGACGAGTTCGTTCGCTCTCTCCACGCCAAGTTCTGCTCGCAGATGCCGCAATAGAGGTACCAGTACGTCAGCCTGACTCTTAACCCACTTCATATAAGGTGTCGGTGTATCGGTGCTGCCGTTCATGTGGAATTCTCCTGATCCAGAATGATTGTATCGGAGCGCTCAAGTTTGGCATAAATCACGATTTGGCAAGTTTGCCATTGAGACGACTCTTGAGTGTAACCCCGCGAGACTGCAATGTCCGCGTCTGGCACCGAATGGAAGTATGGGCCCCATTCGAATTGCTTCCGCTGTTCACCCGATAGCAGACCATCCAGCGGCGACGTCCGTTTTGTCCAGCTTTTCGCCTGCTTTGGGGTGGTCAACGGACTAAACGGGCAGCAGTCTGGATAGTCTGCAGTTGACCCTGAGCGGACTCTTGCCACGCAGTGCGAACGGGCACAATTGATCCTGCGTAGCCCGTCGAGTTTAACGGCCATCTTTGCCGAAAAACAATTGTCGGCAGAAGCAATTAGTGTTCGTTAGTCCTAGGGTGTTACTGGCGGCACCTCCAAGCCCACCTTACGCAATCCTTCCATCAAACCCTCGATCAACTGCGGTTCCATGGCCCGTATGCGGAATGGTGCACGCGGGTCTTCAGGATAATCAGGGCGAAGTTCGAGTAGATGAGACAAAGCCTGCGCTGCCTTTTTCTGTTCGCCAAGCATGCCGTACGTGGCAGTCAAGGCGGCCTGTATGACGTAGTTGTCTGGCAGGTTTATCTTGAGCCCGACATCTCGCGCTTGCTCATACTCGCCGTTCAGATAGTGGTGTAGAAGCCAAATCCAATCCCACCAGCTTTGATAATTTGGATTGAGGAGCTTTGCCCGAGTGACCCATTCTTTGCCTCTATCCCATTCACCGGTGTAGGCCATCCAAGTGCCGAGGTCGGCAAGCACGAACGCATCGTTTGGATTCAGTGCGATGGCCTTTTCGGCGAAATTCTGGAGCACTGATTTGTCTTCCCTCAGCATCTGACTCAGGATGGCGATGGCGTAATACGCATCAGGATTGTCTCGATCCATGTCGAGAGCTTTATCAGCCGCCTCGCGACTTAGCACTGCCCAGTTTGGCGGCGTATCAATTGCGTACTTCTTGCTTTCGATATAGCTGAACGCCAGTCGCGACCAACCAAGGGAATAATCCGGATCGGTCTCGACAGCGCGTTCCAGGCAGGCGCGGGCCCTGCGATGCCGATCCGACGCAAAAGTCTCATAGAACCAGAAAGACATCAGAACGCATTCATATGCCTGGAGGCTGTCGGGCGCCGCGCGGCGGATTGCCTGTTGGACACTGGTGTTGAATAGGGGCGCGTCGGCCGATCCGATCTGAGCCGCCACCTTCCTCGATATCTCCAGTTGGATGTCGAGCACGTTGGTCAGGTTCAAATCCCGGTCGAACGGGCCCGGTGCATCCAACTGCCGGCATGTCCGCCCATCCGTGAATTCGGTGGTGACACGAATCTTTTCACGAGAGCGGCGCACTGTACCAGTGAGAATATAATCGGCACCAAGATCGCTGCGGATCTTCGTGCAATCGGCGTTGTCGCGGTATGCTATACCGGCGTCAGGCGCGATTACGAAGAGATTGGAAAACTTCGACAGCTGGGTGTTGATGTCCCTGGTCAATCCGTCACTGAAGAAAGTATCGTCAGGGGTGCCTCCCAGGTTCTTGAAAGGAATTACGGCTATTCGTGGCCCGGTCGGCAAGGATCTTTCCTTGGCGGGATCGATCAGGAAATACATGCTTGCAGCAACTGATATGGCAATTAGAGCGGCAATGGTGCCGGTTGGATGCCACCGCCATGATGACCGCCTCATCTTTCCGGCATCCTGAGCCGGCCAGCACCAGACATCCACTGGTTTGGCGATATTCTTCAGGCGATGTCTGCCGGCATTGGCCAGAGTGAAATCCAGTTTTCCTGAACATTGCTCCATCACTTGCTTTGAGACGCAAACGCCACCAGGAGTTGCCAGGGCCTCAAGGCGGGCGGCAATGTTCACCCCGTCGCCGAAGAAGTTGCCGTTCTCCAGCATGACATCGCCGAAATTGATGCCGATGCGAAAGTTCATCTGCGAAGACTTGGCGAGACCATCGTTGAGCGCCGATATTTGTTGCTGAATTTCCACCGCGGACCGCACAGCTTCGACGGTGCTTTGATACTCGGCGACGACGCTGTCGCCCGCAGTGCTGAAGATCCGTCCGTTATGCTTCTCGATCACGGCATCGATAATTACACGGCGCGCAGATAGAGCGGAGAACGCTGCTTCCTCGTCGATTTCCATTTGCTTGCTGTAGCCAACCGCATCAGCAGCCAAAATAGCGGCAAGTCTCCGTTCCATACCGGGTCTCTTTTTCCAACGATCCGACCACCGTGTCGGAAAAAGCATGCTACAGATTATTCGATCAAATGTCGCTTAATGGCACATCGCTGCCGTTCTGGGCTCTCACAATGCACGGTAGCTTTGCCCCTGACAACGGACTTTCCTGCGCATGACGCCCGCTGTTGACCATATTGCAGACCTGCGCCACGGGTAGGTAAGACGGTAGAAGATGACCCTCCTCGGAAGTCTGTCTTTGCCGACGAGCGCGCTGTGATATCCCACGATAGGTCTGAACCGGCAGCTATCAATGCGTAGCGCCCCTCTTCTCGTTTATGAACTTGGCAATGATGTATTTCCAGTATTTCGAATTCCGATAGTATTGTATGTAATCAATTTGAATGTCACACAAATCGATATCTGTTTTGAGCTGTAATTCTTGATATATATCCTGACCCCTCTTTGAAGCCGGTCTGTTGCTGATCCTGGTGCCGTTTATCGCCTGGTATCTGGCCGTCACGCTGATGTATGCGTTCGTGATGGACGTTGCTTCTGCCGTCTTCTACATGTTTTACGCATTCGCCTTTAACTGGACCTACGATCGGCTGTTTCCCGTGCCGGTCGCCAGGGGGCAATGGTGACACCGTGACAGATCGTGCCGGTTCTATGCCGGTTGCGCGTCCGGCGGGCCGATCGCGCTTGTACAGATGCCGGGATTGCAGAATATCTCCACCAGACCCAGGTCGCGGGCGAACGGTGTGGTGCCTTGCAAATGGAAGCCAAGTGCCAATTTGCCCTTGGCCCTGGCACGCTGTGCATCGCAACCACGCCGCGCAAGACGGGGTAGGGAGCTGGCCCTGGCTCCTAGTGACCAGGCATTTGTGACAGCCGTTCAGGACGCCGATTGCACACGCATTGATCCAGATCAAGGTGATCAATTATTCCGGGCTTCATTGTGGGCAGCAGCAATCGCACGCAGGTTTCGGCTTAGATCTGAACTGCGGATGAATCAGCGGCAACAAAGCCGCAAAATGCGGTCAGCGGGAGGGTAGAACGTGGGGTCAGTCCTTTCAAGTGTGCTGCAGCCGCTTCAGGGCAGCCTGCTACCAGTCGCATCCTTCCAATCAAATCCGTCAGTCCAAGTAAATGCTGAACCGGTGCGCATTGCCGGACGCCGCGCCAATGCGATCATCTGCTGTTGACGACAAGGGGAGATCCTCAATGTCCACAAAAACGATCCGTAGATCACGTCTGTCGGCTGCTGTGGCACCGGCGATGCTCGCCGTTGTGGCGATGGTCCAGCCGGCACTCGCCGAGGAATTCGGACCGGTCAAACCAATTGAGGTCAAGAAGGAGTTGGCCGCGCTCGGCAAGCGATTGTTCTACGATACCCGGTTGTCGGGAGACACCAGCCTTGCCTGTGCAAGTTGCCATCAGCCTGACAAGGCCTTCACGGATGGATTGCCGCTTTCGGCTGCCTATACCGGTTCTGCGCATTTCCGCAACACGCCGACCTTGGCAAATGTCGGGCATCGTGCAGCCTGGTTCCACGACGGCCGGCTCGGCACCAATCTCAATGATGTGACGCGGGAATCAATTACCGAGACCTACTTCATGAACATGGACATGCGGATCATGCAGGAGCGCCTGAAACAGGATCCGGTGTACATCAAGATGTTTGCAGATGCCGGCAAGGGCGAGCCATCAAACGGGGGTGCGCGCTCGGCAATCCAGGAATTCCTGAAGTCGATCACCTCAAGTGGCGCGCCGTTCGATACCGGCGATCTTTCAGCCTCGGCCAAGGCCGGGTTTGAGCTGTTCAAAGGCAAGGCCGGGTGTGCCGCCTGCCACACCGGACCACGCTTTACCGACGACACACCGCACAATACCGGCGTTGCCGAAAACCCGGCAATCTGGTCCGACCCGGACCGTCATGTCACCTTCGTGACCTACGCCAAGTTCATGGGCGTGGAGAACTACATGAACGTCCGGCGCGATCTTGGTGCCTTCGTGCGCGATCACAAGCAGGAGAGTTCGGGAGCCTTCATGACGCCGAGCCTGAGGGAGTTGACCTATACCGCGCCCTATATGCACAACGGAACCATCGCTTCGCTGGAGGCCGTGGTTGAATTCTACAACCGTGGTGGCGGCAATTCAGCCAACAAGGACAAGCGGTTGCATCCGCTTGATCTGACCGGTGAGGAAAAGGTCAATCTGGTCGATTTCCTGAAGTCCCTGTCGGGCAACAGCTTCGATGTTCCCGATTACAATCCGGGCGAGTTCGACACCGAACCGCCGGTGATCGCCGACTGGCGCAATCAGAAGAACTGAGGCGAGACAGAACCCATGACCAAGCGCAATCTGAAAACGTTGACCACTACGATCGCAGTCGCGGCCTCACTCATCGGCATGTCCAGCATGCTGGCGGCCCAGGACAGACCGGCGATGCTTGCCCCGCTGGGCGATCCGCCCTCGCCATCGGACAATCCGACGACACCGGCAAAAGTCGAACTCGGCAAGATGCTGTTCTTTGACGGGCGCCTGTCGGGAAATGGTTCGATGCCTTGCTCGGCGTGTCATGTGCCCGATGAAGGCTGGGATTTCCCCGACAAGATTTCACTGGGCTATCCCGGGACCACTCACTGGCGCAACAGCCAGACCATTATCAACTCGGCGTATTACTCCAAACTGTTCTGGGCCGGTTCGTCCAAGTCGCTGGAAGGCCAGGCCCGCTCGGCGGCACGCGGCGGGGTCGCCGGGAATGGTGAGGACGACATGATGGAGGCGCGGTTGGCCTTCGTGCCGGAGTACCGCAAGCGATTTCGCGAGGTGTTTGGCGATATCTGGCCGAACGTGCGCAGCGCCTACATGGCGATCGCAGCATTCGAACGCACGCTTGTGCAGACCGACACGCCTTTCGACAACTATATGCGCGGCGACGACAATGCCATCAGCGCGGCACAAAAACGCGGCCTGGAGCTGTTCACCGGCAAGGCCGGCTGTGTGCAATGCCATTCCGGTCCGATGCTGACCAACGAGAAATACTACAACCTCGGCGTGCCGCCGTATGATGGCTGGGAATCCGACGCCCTTGCGCAGATCACCTTCCGTTTCGAGATTTTTGCAAAGGGCGCGACCGAGGACAAGTACCGCAAGCTCAAGGACGATCCGGGCCTGTATTTCCGCACCAAGGAAACAGCCGATTACGGCAAGTTCCGGGTGCCTTCGCTGCGATATACAAAATACACCGCACCCTACATGCACAACGGCATGATCGCGACACTGGCCGATGTGGTCAATTTCTATGACGCGGGCGGCGGCGAAAACGACTTCAAGGCCACCAAGACGGATCTCATCAAACCGCTCGGTCTGAGCGATACCGAAA
>JABDJG010000280.1 GCA_013002595.1 Hyphomicrobiales bacterium
GATCCGCCACACCCGGCTGAGGACCATGTACATGGAGAAGAACGCCGCGGCGGCCAGAAACAAGAGATCGCCCCGCCAGCTGCCGGCAACGGCAATCTGCGATTTGTCGGACGCGACCGCGACCGTTGCCAACAGTATGAATGCGGCGGCTACCAACTGCTGCCACCTTGGCGCTTCACGCAGCCACAGCCAACCGATGGCCAGCGTCATCACCGGCAGCACCCCGTTCATGAAGATGCCGCCATGCGCTGCCGGCGCGAACACAAAGCCGTTGAAAACCAGCATGATATAGACCGGCCCGAGCAGCATGGTCAGCACTGCAATCTGACCGATAGTAAGTGTTTTCCAGGGTTTGAAATAAAGCACGAATGGCAGCGCGACGAGGCCCGATATGGCATACCGCAAGGCGGCAAGGTCATAGACCGTCAGGCCGGACAGGGCGCCTGACCGGCTGGCCACCAGCCAGGACGACCAGATGAACACGACGGCCAAAGCCGCAAGGCATCCCAACAGATACGCATTGCCGGTCGCCGGTTGCTGGGGTGTTGCGAGACTCCCTGCCGGCTCGGCAATTGCTTTGACTGGATCGGGCATTTAATATTCGTTGAAATTGGCTGGAGAATTTCGATCCGGCCAGTCATAGCAACAATTGCACAGCAATTGCTCCCCCCAATTTTGCATGCCACGGTTGCAGCAGGCCAGAACGGAGTTATTTGCCGTTCTGCATGCGCTTCAATGCCTGGCGCACGGCGCGGCCGGCGGCATAGGCCCGGTCATCCTGGCGGGCGATGTGCTTGGCCTCATCGGCAGCACTTTGCGCCGCCTTGAGCGCGATTTCCCGGGCTCGGGGATTAGCGGCAGCCTTTTGGGCAACAAAACGGGCGATCTGGCGCAATAGCATTGACATGGGTTCCAGGATATCCCGTTTGGACAGCTTGCGCCAGAGAGGTTCCTTCTGCAGTCGAAACCAAGTACAACGGGCATCAGTTGAGTTTCCCCGGAAAGGTGAACCTGAAATGTCAAAGACCAAGGCGAGAGCCAGAGCGAAGGCAAGAGCTGCAGCAAAGATCGCAAACCCCGGTGCAGCCAAGACCAACAGGCCGGAGGACAAACCCGCGCCCGGCAAGTTTGACGCAAAGTCCAACTCTATGCGCAATATCGGCGGCGCCGCCTACAACAAGACAACCCAGGCTGTCAGACGCGGCGCCTCACGGTCGCGCTAGCGTCTTCAATCAGGCGCCCCTCAAACCATGGCTGATGGTCTTTCAGCACGCCGCTAACGAAATCCACAAAGGCCCTTACCCGTGCAGTTCGGCGCATGTCCGGGTGAATGAGAACCCAAAAGCCCAGACCATTCGGCGCATAGGGTTCCGGGTAGATACGGCGGATCGCCGGATCCCGGTCGGCCCAATAACAGGGTAATGCGGCGACCCCCATTCCTTCACGCACGAAGGCGTTTTGCATAAACAGGCCATCGACCCTGTGGCGAATTCTTGCTGTCGGAAACCGCACTTTAACGACCCGTTTGGTGTTGGCCTCATCGTGAAGCCCGATCCAGTCGAGATCAGCCGGATCAGGCTGGTCTGGCAATGTATCTGCCAGGCTGTTGGCGGCGTAAATGGCAAGATTGAAATCGAACAGGCGCCTCCCGACCAGAGATTCGGTTGGGGCATCGCTGGCCCGAATAGCGACATCAGCTTCACGCCTCATCAGATCCAACGAGCGCAGACCGGTCAGGATCTCGAGTTCGATTTCCGGGTGCATCGCGGTGAATTTCGCCAGATGCGGCGCCAGAAACCGGTCGACCAGCATATCAATGCAGGTGACCCTCAGCCGGCCGCTCAGGCGCATGTCGCGCCCGGTGACAGCACTGTCTATATGGAAGAACTCTTCTTCCACACGCTGCGCCATTGCCAAAAGATCATTGCCTGTTTCAGTCAAGACCGGCCCGTCGGTGGTCCGGTCGAGCAATTGGGTCTTCAGATGACCTTCCATCGAAGCAAGCCGGCGTGACACCGTCGACTGATTGACACCAAGCCTGACCGCCGCCTCGGAAAACGAACGCGACCGCGCGACAGACAAGAATATTCTCAGGTCATCCCACTTCATCACTATGCATTATTGCATAGCAATCCGGCAAAAGAACTACTTTTGTTGCGTTTTTTCGAGGTGTAGATTGAGCGTACAGGCGATTGACGACTTTTGCCGGGGATACACAATGAGCGCATACGCAATTGGCCAACTCGATATCTTCGATGCCGACGAATACCAGAAGTACCTCGCCGGCCTCATGCCGGTCTTCGAGCGATACGGCGGTGAATTGCTCGCCACATCCAACAACTCGACAGCTGTCGTTGAAGGAGACTGGGCTCTCCCCAAGACCGTCATCATGAAATTTCCAAGCCTTCAGCATGCCCAAAACTGGCACACTGACCCGGACTATCAGGCTCTCGCAGAACATCGCCGGCGGTCAGCCAAGGCAAATCTGGTGCTGGTGGAAGGTATCGATAGCTAATTCGGCAAAAGGCAGACAGGCGGAGAACTGAAATGTTGAAGAAACTGGATAAGACCGGGTTTAATCAGCTGGCAGCCACCATCGCCGGGCCAATACTGCTGCCTGGTGATGCGGACTACGATACGGTGCGGCGTGTCCACAACGGCATGATCGATAAACGCCCTGCCGTCATCGTTCGCTGCACTGGCGTTGCCGACGCTGTCGATGCGGTGCAGTTCGCCGTGTCACATGATCTTGAGATCGCCGTGCGCGGCGGCGGCCACAATGTTGCCGGACGCGCTGTGTGCGACGGCGGCGTCATGATCGACATGAGCCTCATGAAAGGCATCCGCGTCGACCCGGCGCGCCAAACCGCAACCGTTCAGCCGGGCGTCAACTGGGGCGAGTTCAACCGTGAAACACTCGTGCACGGCCTTGCAACGACAGGCGGCGCGGTCTCCAGCACCGGGGTCGCCGGCCTGACGCTGGGCGGCGGCTTTGGCTACCTGATGGGCAAATATGGTTTCACCATCGACAATCTGGTCGCAGCAGAACTGGTCACAGCCGGCGGCAAGGTCCTGCAGGCAAGCGAAACCGAGAATGCCGATCTGTTCTGGGGCCTGCGTGGCGGCGGCGGCAACTTCGGCGTTGTCACATCGCTGGAGTTTCAGTTGCACCCCCTCGGCCAGACCGTCGAGGGCGGGGTCATCGGCTATTCGTTCGACCAGGCCAGCGACGTCCTGGAGTTTTACCGGACACAAACAGCGGACCTGCCCGATGAACTTTCAATCATCGCCAGCCTGACCCACGCGCCCGATGGCTCCGGGACCCCGTTGGCCGCCATGATCGCCTGCCACTGCGGATCGCCAGACACCGCCAAACCGGCGATCAACGAGATCAAAGCCTTCGGCAAGCCGTACTTTGACCGCCTGGGAACAATCCCCTACGCCCAGCTCAACACGGTACTGGACGCCGGATTTCCCAAACTGGCGTTCAATTACTGGAAATCGAGCTTCATCACCGAACTTACCGGTGAGGTGATTGCCATTCTCGCCGAGCGGTTCCGCGCCTGCCCGTCGCCGATGAGCAAACTGATCCTTGAACATTTCCACGGTGCTGCAACGCGCCATTCGCCCGATGAGATGGCTTTTGCACATCGCCAGCCCGGCTATAACGTTTTGATTATCGCGCAATGGGCAGATGCCCAAGACAGTGAGGTCAACATCGCCTGGGCACGGCAGACGTATGCCGCTCTTGAGCCTCACATGAGTGAGGGCGTCTACAGCAACTACATGGGCGACGATGAAACCGCAACGCGCGTAAGGCGCGCATATGGTCAAAACTTTGAACGGCTGACGGCGTTGAAAGCCCGTTACGATCCCCACAACCACTTTCATCTCAATCAGAATATTCCGCCGGCCTCGTAACACCAACTGTGGCTTGCAATCGCTCGGCGGTTTCTGCGATATCCTGCTCTATGGGCAGCATTTGCTCGAGTTCGATGAAACAGCTGGAATCTTCACGTGCCATCAGCCATTCCAACACCTGCATCGCCCCCGTCGCTGGCTGGCTTTGAGCGTTTGCTTGCCGGCATGCTGAACCGCGCCATTCGTAAAGGCACGCTGGAGGTACATTATCCATCAGGCGCGATGGTCAGCCACGGTGACGGCAACGAGCCCCGGGTCGCCGTCCAGCTCGCCGATGCTGGCGCCGTCCGCCAGATCTACCTCGACCCGGCCCTGAACTTCGCCGAGATGTACATGGACGGCCGCATGACGGTTGAACAAGGCGATGTCGATGGCTTTGTCTCACTGGTCAAGATCAACGGCGCCAAGCGCTTTGCCACCTCGCCGGCTGCCGCCATCACCGCCTGGCGCATCCTTGAACGCCTGTGGCGCCGGCACATTGCCCGCGAGACCGCCCGGCGCAATGTCGCCCACCACTACGATCTCGATGAAAAGCTGTTCCGCCTGTTTCTCGATGACGACCTGCAGTATTCCTGCGCCTATTTCGAAACCCCGGACGACACCCTTGAACAGGCCCAACTTGCCAAGAAGCGCCATATCGCTGCCAAGATGATGCTCGAGCCAGGCCAGCGCGTGCTTGATATCGGCTGCGGCTGGGGCGGCATGTCATTGTTCCTGGCGCGCGACTGCGGCGCCGATGTCACCGGCGTCACCTTGTCCACCGAGCAAAGGCGCGTCGCCTGCCAGCAAGCTGAGGAACTGGGCCTGTCAGACCGGGTCCATATCGAACTCAAGGACTACCGGGCGGGCGAGGGCCAGTTCGACCGCCTCGTCTCGGTCGGCATGTTCGAACATGTCGGCCCGCAGAATTTCCCGGCGTTCTTCAGGACCGCCCGCCGGCTCATGAAGGATGACGGCGTGTTCCTGCTGCACTCGATCGGCCGCGCCAGGCCCAACATTGCCGACCCGCCATTCGTTGAAAAATACATCTTTCCGAACGGCCACATCCCCGCCTTGTCGGAAACCCTCAAGGCCATCGAAGGCGCCGGCCTGCTGGTCAAGGACATCGAGATCCTCACCTTCCACTACGCCGACACCCTCAAGCACTGGCGTGAGCGTTTCCATGCCAACCGCGACAAGGTGCTGGAGCTGTACGATGAACGCTTCTTCCGCATGTGGGATCTGTATCTGGCAACATCCGAAGCCAGCTTCCGGCATGGCAAGCTGGTCAACTTCCAGATCCAGCTGGTCAAAAAGCAGACCACCTCACGGCCAACCCGCGATTACATCACCGAGGCCGAGGCAAAACTGCGCCAGATGAGCTAACCAGATCATCTAAACCAACCACTCTATCTTCCTCCCATGCGCATCGGCGCGCGCCAGGATGTGCTCTGCACCTCCAGGCCACACGCGCAGCGTCAGCCGCGGGCCTTCGCGTTGAAACTGCTCAAAGGCCAGCCAGGCAAGAGGCGCATCAGCGGTCGCAATCTTTCCGGCCGCATCCATCCGGGCGGCAATCCGCTGTTGCGAGACATCGGGGAAATACTGGTAGGCAATCGAATGAAACAGCACCCGCACGGCACCGGTTTCGGCATCGCCACCAATAACCGCATCAACCCAGTCAGCAGCATCGGCGGCATCGATCCGTGGCGGCGATGGCCGCGCAATCTCGATGGCACCTTCGACGCGCG
>JABDJG010000299.1 GCA_013002595.1 Hyphomicrobiales bacterium
GGCGAGAGGGCCGGTGCCGTTTTACACTGAATAATGCGACTTGTACCAGTCCATGAAGCGCTTGAGGCCGTCTTCAAGCCTGATCTGCGGCCTGAAGCCGGTTGCCGCGGTCAGGCTGTCAGTGTCGGCGTAGGTCATCTCGATCTCGCCGGGCTGCATCGGTCGCATGATCATGTCGGCCTTGCGGCCCGAATACTTCTCAAGCAAACCGATCATGTCCATGAGCTTTTCCGGCCGGTTGCCGCCGATGTTGTAGATGGCAAAGGGCGCAGCGCCGGCATCGGGCGGGAAATCCTGGCCGGGCTCCGGTGCGGCGGTCTCGGGCATGATATCCATGACGCGCATGAGCCCTTCGGTGATGTCGTCGATATAGGTGAAATCGCGCCACATCTCGCCGTTGTTGTTAACCTCGATCGGTTCACCGGCCATGAGGGCGCTGGTGAACTTGAAATAGGCCATATCGGGCCGGCCCCACGGGCCGTAAACCGTGAAGAAGCGCAAAGCCGTTGCCGGCATGCCGTACAGATGGCTGTAGGCATGGGCCATCAACTCGTTGCTGCGTTTGGTGGCGGCATAAAGATTGATCGGGTGATCGGCCGGGCGTGCAACGGACAAGGGCTGGTTGCGGTTGGCGCCGTAGACCGAGCTGGACGAGGCAAAGACGAAATGATCCACACCGGCCTGCTTGCTGGCTTCCATGATGTTGAAGAAGCCGTTCATGTTGGTTTCGATATAGGCGCGCGGCTGCGCCAGTGAGTAGCGCACGCCGGCCTGGGCAGCGAGGTGCACAACCCGGTCCGGGCTGCCGGCAGCGTAGGTGGCCTCGACGAACGCCTGGTCGGCGATATCGCCCTTAAAAAAGGTGAAGTGCTTGTGTTGCTTGAGGATATCGAGCCGGGCGCGCTTGAGGTCCTGGCTGTAATAATCGTTGATGTTGTCGATGCCGGTGACACGCCAGCCGGCCTGCAACAGCCGTTCGGTTACATGAAACCCAATGAATCCGGCAGCGCCGGTGAGCAGCATATGCCGCCCGTCAGTTGCCGTTTCTGACATGAGGTGGGGTCCTCGGCGCAATCAGGTTGGCTGTCAACCGCGATCCGCAATCCGGATCACATCCCCTGGATTTATCACCGGACGGTCCTTGAGGCCATAGCGCTTTTCGATGCCGGTGCCGGCATGGGTAACAAATATGTTCGCGGTGTCGGCGCCTGGGCTGTAGCCACCGGCGAGGGCAACGGCGCTGCGGGCATCAAGGCCCGACCGGAATGGAAACAGACCCGGATTGATCACCGCACCTGTCACCGACAAGGGCTTGTCGACGTCCAGCAGAATGCTCACCTGCGGGCTTTCAACATGGCCATTGCGCAGCTTTTCGGTGACCTGCAGCTTGAGTTGGTCGACGGTCAGGCCGGCTGCCTGGATGAGGCCGACCTGGGCGACATCGATGTTGCCGTCACTCGAAATCGTATAGTCGCCGGAGATCGCATCCTGGCCGAACACCAAAAGCTTGATCTTGTCATTGGCCCGCAACAGATAGGCAGGCGTCGTTGATGTGACGAAAGACGATGTATGCGGAATATTGGTGACGGGCTCAGGGGCGCTGGCACAGGCTGCCAAAGCAAATAAGGCGCACATCGCCACCACACGTGCACCAAACCGAACAACAGACGCAAAACTAAACACGATCCCCAATCATCCCTCAACTTGGTGCAGAACAGCACCTGATCCTCTCACGGCACCCTCGAACACACGCAAATTCAATCGCGTCCTGACCAAGAGCAACCTGCGGCTGGAAACCCCTCACCATCCACGATTCGTATAATTAAGACCCTAAACAGGCGAGAATATGTCCGGGGTTTCGTCGCGTCAGAACTGGTTACAGGACTGGTTAACCAGATATTAACAAGCCATCGAGGTCGATTGCCGGGGTCTTGCCGGCAATGAGGTCCGCGGTGATGCGGGCCGTGGCGTGGCTCATGGTCCAGCCCATGTGGCCAAGGCCGGTGTTGTACCACAGGTTGTCGTGCCGGGCCTGGCCGAGCAGTGGTGTGCCGGCCGGTGTCATCGGGCGCAGGCCGGCCCAATAATCGAGTTCGGAATAGTCTGCCGCGTCGGGAAACAGCTGTTTGGCCATCTTCAGCATGTGCCGGTAATCGGCCGGCGAGTGGTCGGTGTTGTAGCCGGAAAACTCGGCCGTCGCGGTGATCCGCATCCGGCCGCCGAGCGGGCAATAGGCAACCAGGTTTTCCTCATCGACGCCGCCACGCGTCGGCACATTGTTGCGCCCGGCGGTCGGCACGGTGACCGAATAGCCTTTTACCGGATAGATGTTGAGGGTCGTGCCGAGCTGTTTGGCCAGATGCGGTGCGTATACGCCGAGGCACAGGACGTAGACATCGGCGGTTTCGCGGCCTTGATTGGTGATCACAGCATCGATCCTGTCACCGGCGAGGTCAAACCGTTCGATCGTCGTGCCGAACTTGAAGCTGACGCCCTTTTTCTCCAGCCAGGGGCGCATGTTGCGGGCGAACATGCGGCAGTCACCGCTCTCGTCGTTAGGCGAGAACAGCGCGCCGGCCAGTTGATCGGCAACCGGCGCCAGGGCCGGGTCGGACTTTGCGATACCGGCGCGGTCGAGCGTTTCAAGTTCAATGCCGCTGTCGATGAGGATCTGGGATTTTTTAACCGCGGCCTCGAAGTTGGCTGGGGTGCGGTAAAGATAGAGGAGACCGCCGTCCTTGCCGTCGTATTTCACCTTGGTCCGCTTGACGGTTTCATGAAACACATCGAGCGAATAGTTGCACAGTCTCGCCTTGCGCCTGGTGCTGGTTGCGGCGCGTTCGGCATCGCATTCACGCCAGAACTTCCACATCCAGCGCCAGAAGGCCGGGTCGATCGACGGGCGGAAGCGCAGTGCCTGGTCATCGCGCCATAGCGAGCGCAGCAGGATGCCCGGTGCTGCAGGCGATGACCAGGAATAGGAGTGGCCGGGCGCGAACAGGCCGGCGTTGCCGTAGCTGGTGAACGCGGCCGGCTGGTCTTCGCGGTCGATGACGGTGACGTCATAACCGTCGCGGTTCAGCTCATAGGCGGTGGTGATGCCGGCAATGCCGGCACCCAGAACCAGCGCTTTCATCAGACCGCCGCTTCGACCATGATCTCAACATCGAACTTCGGCAAGGCGAGCTTTGACTCAACGCACGCCCGCGCCGGTGTGTTGCCCGGCGAGACCCAGGCATCCCAGACTTCGTTCATTTCATTGAAGCGGGCCATGTCGGTGATCCAGATGGTGGCGCGGATCAGTTTTGACTTGTCGGTGCCGGCCTTGGCGAGCAGGGCATCGATCTGGCCGAGAATTTCCTGGGTCTGCTCGCCATAAGACGAACCGCCCTTGGTCATGGCGACCTGGCCGGCGGTGTAGACCGTGCCGTTGTGGACGACGGCCTGGCTCATGCGCTCGCCGACTTCGATACGTTGAATGGTCATGGGGTTTGTCTCCGGTTCGGTGTTGGGGTTGTGCCGGGGCCAACTTAAGCAGACCAAAGGCCCGTCGTCACCCATCGTTTTTCCGGTTTTCGCCTTGTGAAGCCGGGTTCGCCGTGCATAACAACAAACCCATGAAACACGTGACACTGAAGACCGGCGAGCAGGTGCCGGCGCTGGGCTTGGGCACCTGGCACATGGGCGAGCGCGACGGGCGGCGGATGCGCGAGATCGATGCGCTGAAAGCCGGACTCGATCTCGGGCTCAACCTGATCGACACCGCCGAGATGTATGGCGAGGGCGGGGCTGAAAAAATCGTTGCCAAGGCGCTGGCCGGACGGCGTGACAAGGTCTTTGTGGTCTCAAAGGTCTATCCGCACAATGCGTCCTACCGCGGCATCCTGCATGCCTGCGAGCGCAGTCTGAAACGGCTTGAGACCGAGACAATCGATCTTTATCTGCTGCACTGGCGCGGGTCCTACTCGCTGACCGAAACGATCGAAGGGTTTGAGACGCTGAAGGATCAGGGCAAGATCCGCTATTGGGGTGTGAGCAATTTCGATGCTGTCGATATGGCCGAATTGCTCAGCGCCGATGGCGGGGAGGGCTGCGTGGTCAACCAGGTGCTGTACAATCTCACCGAGCGCGGCATCGAGTGGGACCTCATCGATCATGCCCGGCTGAACGACATCGCAACGATGGCCTATTCACCGCTCGCCCAGGGCGACCTGATGGACGATGAGACGCTTGGCGGTATTGCCGAGACGCACGGCGTGGCGCCGGCAGCGGTAGCGCTGGCCTGGGTGATGAACCAGCATCGAACCATCACCATTCCGAAAGCGGCAAGCCTTGAGCATGTGAAGCAGAATGCGGCGGCGCTGGATGTGAAATTGAGCCCTGAGGAGCTGAAACAGCTGGATGCAGCGTTCCCGCCGCCGATGGGGCCATCGCCGCTGGCGATATTGTAACCTTCATCCGCCATCCCGGCCTTGAGCCGGGACCCAGAGCTGCCTTGCCCAGTCGCTTCTAGGTCCCGGCTCAAGGCCGGGATGACGG
>JABDJG010000034.1 GCA_013002595.1 Hyphomicrobiales bacterium
CACGGTCCTGGACGGCCAGCTTGTCGATGACGTCCGAACGCTCGCCATCAACCGTGTACCAGCCGCGCCACAAAACGCAGGTATCAGCGCTCAACGCGCGCCAGTGATAGGTGTTGAGCACGTTGCCGGGGTAGACCTGGAACGAGAACAGCGGCCACAGGTACCATGACGAATAATCGCCGGCATGCTCGTTGGCATCAAGGTCGACCGGGTAGCTCATCTGATCGAGGTTCTGGCACTCGGTGGTGTGGCGCAGACAGTGCCCTTGCGGCTGGATATCGTAAGTTTCCGGCCTGACCACGCCGGTGGCAAAGGTCGGGTGATTGAGCGCGCAGTGGTAGCATTCGCAGTAGTTTTCAACCGAGACCTTCCAATTGCATTTTTCCGCCACCTCAACGAACGCCACCGGCTGCAACCGGTCGATATCGGGGACAAACGCCCGCAGTTCTGCCTCAACGCCGGGGAACCAGTCGGCCATCGGTTTGGCGGCCGGATCGAGATTGACGAAGATGAACCCGCAGAACAGTTCCACCCGCACTTCGGTGAGACAGATCTCGCTGCGCTCAAAGCCTGGAACAACCTTGATGTTGGGGCCGGAACGCAACTCGCCGGTCAGCTCATAGGTCCAGGCATGATAGGGACACACGACGACCTTGCAGTTGCCTTCGCCGGTGACCAGTTCATGGGCGCGGTGCTGGCACACGTTGTAAAAGGCACGGATCTCGCCGTCCTTGCCCTTGATGGCGAACAGGTTCTGATCGGCGATGGTGAAGGCGAAATAATCGCCCGGTTTATCCAGTTTCGAGGCGTGCCCGGCGACCTGCCAGGTGCGGGTGAACAGGCCTGACATCTCGTTGGCGAAAACGGCCGGATCGGTGTAATAGCGCGCTCCGAGCGAGCGCACAGGTTGCACGGGCTTGCTCATGATTTTTCGTCCCAGTAAATCCCGAACTCGTGCCGGCGCTGGTGGAAGCGCTCGACGTTGGCAATCACCTCATCATCGGCGTCGGCAATGACGAAGGCCATCAGCGTCTCCAGAAAAGCCGACAGCGCCACAGTTGAGGTAAAAAACTGCGGCGTGTCCATGGGCACGATGAAGGAATGTGCCGCGCGGGCCAGGATCGGCGATGCCGGGCTGTCGGAGATGCCGATTACCGTAACGCCGTCGGCCAGCGCCATTTCGACCGCCTCGACAACCTCGCGGCGGTAGGGCCGGAAGGTCATGGCGATCAGCACATCGCCCTTTTTTGCGCGCACCAGCGCATCGACCGGCAGCGAGCCGTCGCGCGGTATTGCCTTCACATTGTCGACGGCCATCCCGGCAAGATAGGCAAAATTGCGGGCGAGAGGATTGGCGATGCCGACGCCGAGCACATAGGTCGTGCGGGCAGCAACAATCTCATCGGCAGCAGTCTTGATGGCATGGGCATCAGTGCCCGAGAACAGGCCCTCGATATTGGCGATGGAGGCCGCTGCAATGTCGGCATAAAGGCCGGACAGCTTGCCGCCTCGCGACAGCGATTGCAGCCAGCGGGCACGGTCAGGGAAGTTGTCACGGCCCTGGCGGATCTCTTCGCGGAACGGGCGGCGGAATTCCTCAAAGCCATCAAAGCCGACGGTGCGGGCCATGCGGATCAACGTGTTGGGCTTGACCTCGGCGGCATCGGCAATTTCGCGGATCGAGCTGACGCCGACTTCGTTGGGATTTTCCAGCACATAGGCGGCCGCCTTGCGCAGTTGCGGGGTCAGCGCGTGCAGCTCGCCGGCCAGGCGCTCCAGCACATCGGCCGGTGCTTCAATTCGTGATGATGGTACAATCATATCATTCATGATTGACTATCGTATATTTGTACGATAGCCCTGTCTACGATAATCAGCCGGTCTGGAGTGAAATTTTATGGTGCCTGAACATGCCCGTGTGGTGATCGTCGGTGGTGGGATTATGGGTTGCGGCCTGGCCTACCATCTGGCCCATGAAGGCTGGAGTAACATCGTCCTGCTGGAGAAGGCCGAGCTGACGTCCGGTTCCACCTGGCATGCGGCCGGGCAGATCACGCACTCCACGTCGAGCTTCGCGCTCGGCAAGTGCGTCGGCTACAACATCGATCTTTATTCCAGGGTGCTGGAAGCCGAGACCGGCCAGTCGGTGACCTGGCACGGCTGCGGTTCATTCCGGCTTGCCTATAACGATGATGAACTGGACTGGCTGCATCACACGATCAGCGTCGGCAAGGCACTGGGCTTTCCGATGGAGATCGTCAGCCCCGAGCGCATTCGCAAGTTGCATCCGTTTTACAATCTGGAAGGCGTGCAGGCCGCATTGCATACGCCCGATGACGGACACGTCGACCCGGCAGGCGCCGCCTTTGCCCTGGCGCAAGGCGCCCGCCAGCTCGGCGCCAAAATCGTCCGCAAGTGCCGGGCAACCGATATCAGGCAGGAGCCGAACGGAGAGTGGCGGGTCGTTACCGAGCAGGGCGAGATCGTGTGCGAGCATGTCGTCAACGCGGGTGGCACCTACGCCCGCCAGGTCGGTGAGTGGTCCGGGCTCGACATCCCGGCAACCTCGATGACGCACCATTATTTCATCACCGACACGGTGCCTGAGTTCTTGGAGCTGGAGACAGAACTGCCGGTGGTGCGCGATGACCGGCTGGTTTCGGGCTATGTCCGCATGGAGCAGAAATCCGGGCTGATCGGGATTTACGAGAAAGCCAACCCAAACGCTGTGTGGCTGGACGGGTGCCCGTGGGAGGCAGAGAACGAATTGTTCGATCCCGATTATGACCGGGTCATGCCGTGGCTGGAAAATGCCATGGACCGGATGCCAATCCTGTCTGAACTTGGCATCAAGCGCGAAGTGCATGGCGCGATCTCGCATCCGCCGGACGGCAACCCGCTGATCGGCCCGGCGCCGGGACTTAAGAACTACTGGCTCAACTGCGGTTGCCAGATCGGCATCGGCTGGGGACCGGGGCTGACCCGCGAACTGGCGCGCTGGATGGTGCATGGCTCGGCCGATATCTCGATGCGTGATTTCGACCCGCGCCGGTATGGCGAATTTGCCAGCCGCGACTATCAGGTGACCAAGGCCAGGGAAGACTACCTCTTACGCCACGAGGTGCCGTTTCCACATTTCAACCGGCTGGACGCGCGGCCGGTCAGACCGAGCGCACTTTATGAGACCCTGAAAGCCAAGGGCGCGGTGTTCGAGGAAGTTTACGGCTGGGAGCGGCCGCGCTGGTTTGCCCGCGGCGGGCTGGAGGCCCGTGATTATTATTCGTTCCGCCGGGCGCCATGGCACGATGTGCTGGCCGAAGAGGTCAAGGCGGTGCGCGAGCGGGCCGGCATCATGGATATATCAGCCTTTGCCAAGGTCGAGGTCTGCGGGCCCGATGCAGCAGCCTTCATCGACCGGCTGATCCCCAACCGGCTGCCGTCCGGGCCCGGGCGGATCGCGCTGACACATCTGCTCAACGAGAACGGCCGCATCGATGTGGAAGCCACCATCGTGCGGATGGCCGATGACCGGTTCTATTTCACCTGCGCCGCTTTCTTTGAGCAACGCATGCTGGACTATTTCAACCTGCGCCGGCGCGGCGACGAGACTGTTACCATTACCAATCTGTCGAGCGACTGGGGGGCGGTGACGCTTAATGGTCCGCGGTCGCGAGACATCCTTGGCGCCTGTACGGATGCCAAGCTCGACAATGAAAGTTTCCCCTGGCTTCGGGCACGCGAGATCGCGGTTGCCGGCAAACAGATGTGGGCGTTTCGGATGTCTTATGCCGGCGAGCTTGGCTGGGAGATTCACGGGCCCCGCGACAACCTGCCGGCGGTCTATGACGCGCTGTGGGCGGCCGGCGAGCCGCATGGCATTGCCGATTACGGGTCGTTCTCAATGAACGCCATGCGCATGGAAAAAATGTTCAAGGGCGCCGGTGAGCTGACCAACGAGGTGACGCTGCCCGAAGCAGGCGTCATGCGGTTCGTCAAGCTCGACAAACCGGACTTTGCCGGCAAGGCGGCGACCGAGGCATCGGCCGCCAAGCCGCTGCCGTGGGTGTGTGCCTATCTGGAGATCGAGGCCGACGGGGTCAGCGATGGCCACGGCGGCGAGGCGGTGCTGGCCGATGGCGTCCACATCGGGCTGACCAGCTCGGTCGCCTATGGGCATGGCGTGCAAAAGCTTCTGGCCTTTGCCTATGTGAAACCCGAACATGCCGCGCCGGGCAGTGAACTTGAAGTGATGATCATGGGCGAACCGCGCCCGGCTGTCGTGTTGGGCGAACCTGTGTATGATGCCGCCAACACCCGTCCAAGGAGTTGAGACATGTCTGATGCTGCCGTTGCCACCAGCCCTGCCACCAGCCAGGACCACTATTACGAAATGGCAGAAGCTGCCCTGCCCGGCGCCGGGCTCGGCGGCTATGCCCTGCCCGATGATGTTCGCTTCATCATCCGCGAAGGCCGCGGCGGCCGGCTGATCTCGATGGAGGGCCGCGAATATATCGATTTCGTATGCGGCGCCGGGGCAACGATCATCGGCCATGACCATCCAGAGGTGATCGCGGCGGTTCAGGAACGCGCCGCCAAGGGCCTGCATTTCTTCGGCACGCTGAACGATGCAGCCGTCGAACTGGCCGATATGCTGGTTGGTCTCATCCCGTGCGCCGAGCGGATCATCTTTACAACGACAGGTTCGGAAGCGACGGCCTATTGCATGCGCATCGCCCGGGCGGTCACCGGCAAGCCGAAGATCCTCAAGTTCGAGGGCGCCTATCACGGCAACCACGACTATGCCTCGTTCTCGCAATTCCCAACCGCAGCGGCGAATTATCCGATGGCGACATCGGATGTCGGCGGTGTGCCGCAGGCGCTGCAGGACACCATGATGGTGGCGCCCTACAACGATCTGGAAACGGTCGAAAGCATCCTCAAAGAA
>JABDJG010000349.1 GCA_013002595.1 Hyphomicrobiales bacterium
GCTCCAGGAAGCCATAGGTGCGCGCGCTGATCGATCCTTCGATGAATATGCGCACCTCATAAGTGACCAGCAGAACGGCAAACACCAGCGCGCCGCTTTCGAGCGCGGTGACCAGTTCATCATCGGCCGACTTGCGGAATTTCTGGGCGGCAAAGAAGAAGGCGGCAGCACTGATGCCGAAGCCGTACAGGACCCACTGCTGGCCAAACCAGTCCGTCGCTGGATAATCGAAGATGTATGGATTGAAGCTCAGGCGCACCAGCACGACCGTGGCGAGCGCCAGGGTGAAATGCCGCAAGAGGCGGAATGGGACCAGGTCCCATATGTAGGATATGGCGAGCACCAGCAATGCCATGCCAACGGTCAACACTGCCGCGTCGGTGACGAATGCCATTGCAGCATAAAGGAAGATGCCGCAGGCCATCACATACATGCCGGCGCATTCCTTGTACTTTTGAGCGCCGATCAATGGCAGCAATCGCCAGGTCGCACAGGCCGACAATCCGGCAATAGCCGTGGCCGTCAGCGCGAGCACCGATTTGGTTGTGAAGAACCAGAACAGCGTGTTGACCGACAGCATCAGCGCCAAAGGCACCAATAGTGATGCGCCAACCAGCCACAACGGCCTGGCCACTCGTTTCAAGCACAGATAACCGCCGGCAAGGAAGATTACCGAAAACAGGGCCGCTATGACGACATAGCGGCCATGCTCATGGGCAATGTCGGCCATATTGGGCAACGGCGACGGCTGGAAGCCGTGCAGCATGGCATACAGATCGAGAACGCCAACGGGCCACGTCACGACAGCCAGGGTGCAAATCAAGGCGCTGACCGGGAACAACACGGCAAACCGGGGCCGGTAATAGACCAATGCGATGATGAGCGCGGCACCGGCGGCCAGTGCCCAACCTGCAGCGGCAAGGTAATCGGACAGGGCAAACAGGGCGGCAAGCAGAAACATTCCCGCAGCGCCGGCGGTGGCGGCCAGGCCGTGCGGGCCATACCAGCCATTAACGGAATCAAGATCCGGCAGCTCCGGTACGGTGCGCCTTTCCGACAGCCAGGCAAAGCCGGCAGCCACTGCAAATACAAAGACACAGAGCGGTATCCAGTCGCCTGCCGCATCCACCCAGAGTACCCAGCTCAGGAACCACAAGACGCCGAAACCGATGGCGGAAAACCCGAGCCACCACCATTTGCGGTACAGCAAGACAGCGATGGCGGCAGCCGTAATCGCCAGCAGGTAAATGAACAGGCCCCAGGCATTGTGCGACCCCGTCGAGACCAGTGCCGGCGTCAGCATGGCGCCGGCCAGGCCAAGCGCTGCCACGTATGGGCCCTGCAGCAGCGCCAGTCCAAAGCCGGCAAACGAGACGGCGGCCAGCAGGACAAACGTGACGCCCGAGGGCAGGATGGCAAAGTATCCGTAGGCCAGATAAATACTGGTGAAGGCAATGAACAGCCCGGCGGCGGAAAAGGCCTGTGGCACATAGTCAGCGTGCAGCGCGGCGATGGCCAGTTGACCGGGACGGCGGCGCAGCCACTCGCCTGCTGCGGCCAGCGCAAGGCCTGCCAGGACACCAACGATGCAGCGCAGCGCTGGCGACAGCCAGCCGCGGTCGGCGGCATAGATGACCAGGAACAGCCCACCGAGCGCCATCGCCACGCCGCCAAGCCACACCAGCCAGCGCTCGGCCAGCCGTTGTTCCCAGCCCGGCGCCAGCAGCGGCTTGCGCGGTGGTTTGGGCGTGGCCGGCTTTACCGCTTCCGGTTTTGGCCAGGCCGGCGCGACCTTTGTGGCGTCGGGAGTTTCAGTAACTGCTTTGTCCTGATCATCACCGAACCCCTGCGCCCTGTAGGGGGCACCAGGCGGCACTATCGGCTCAGATTGGCGGACCGGCTCGCTGGCCGTTTTCGACACCGTGCGTTGTGTGGCCGGGCGTTGCGGTTCCGGTTCGGCAGCCTCGACTGGCCGGGCCTTGAGACTGGCAAGGGCTTCGCTGAGCGTCGTTACCTCGCGGCGCAGATTGCCAACGCTGCGTGTCAACCGATTGACCGAACTAAAAAGGCCGAAAACAAACAGGGCCAATACGACAAGAACGACAAATAAAAGGAAGATGGACATTACGTCCCCCAGCCGAGTATCCCACGTGTCAACCTAAGGTAAGGTAATCGATTCGGCCCGAACAAATATGTGGCTGGGGCGTTTGAACCTCATGCTGCGCGCCGCAGTGCAAGCGCAGGGGGTTTAACTTGATTGCCCGATAATGCTATTTTTGACTTTCATCGGGCAAATGGTTTTGCTATAGCGAGCCACCGTAATCCCCGGTAGCTCAGTTGGTAGAGCAAGCGGCTGTTAACCGCTTTGTCGCTGGTTCGAGTCCGGCCCGGGGAGCCAATTCTTTCAAAAACGCCATCGGATACACATCCGGTGGCGTTTGCTTTTGGCCTAGGGTCCGTACTCAATAAATCCTTACCATTCTGTTTGGTTAGGAGGGCTCGAATGCTGGTAAACAAGCGCAAGATAAGGCTGGATGCCTTATCGAGCATTGTTTGCCTGCAGGCGGGCCCTCATAACCAAACCCGCAAGGGCGTGGCATATTTGCCTCCTGAGCGCGTTAGACAGGCTTGAAAACCATTAGGTATCCGGCGCCTGTCTGCCTTCTCAGCAGGCAAATCTGCCAGCGCAGAATGGCATGGATTTGTTGAGTACGGACCCTTGATCAGGAAATCTACTGCAGGTTGCCGGTTGGCATATTTTCGGTCGATGAAGCTGGCAGCCAGTGCGACCTTTCTGGCCATGTCCCTGCCCAGGAGCGATTCTACGGCCACCATGAGCTTGGGCTTGCGGGCCATCGCCCTGACCAGCTTGTCGCGGGACCATTCCACAAGGTGCACACCGGCCTTGGCGTGGGCTGTGGCCGAGGCCGGCGTCCCCAGCATCAAGGACACCTCACCGATGAAATGGCGTGGCGGGATGCTGAAGCGTCCGGCGCCCTGTTCGATTTCGATGTCGCCTTCAATCACATAGAAGAGACGCTCAGGCACCTTGCCAACCGTGGTCAAGGCTTCATCCTCGGCCAACTTTCGTATGCGGCCATGTTTCATGAGGGCGCGGAACTCGCCCGGCTCGACGCCGCCAAGCATCGAATAAAGCCCTAGCTGGCTGGCCGGAATCAGCCGAACCGTATTGCCAAGCAGATATGCCGTCAGACCGACGATGTTGGCAACCGACATGGCAAGCGTTGCAATCATCGCCTCCCATAAAGGCTCGTCCGCGGCAAACGTGTAATACAGCAAATAGGTCATGGACCCGATCAGCAGCAGAACCCGGATCTTCGTCTGGCCCTGGAACAGGAGCGCGGCGGCCTGGATTGCGGCAGCCAGAAAGACAAGCTGCTGGGGTTGGAACAGATCAATGGAAAAATTCGGCACGGCCCATGTCCTTTACAATGCATACCTGTGTCCCCAAATCAGGTGGCACTATAATTTGGGCCTCAAACGCCGCCTGTGGGGTTTCGCACATTCTGCGAAAACGGCGACAAGAAAAAGGGCCCGCACAGGCAATGCAGGCCCCTTTGCGCGTTGGAGCGGCAGTACAGGTTACTGGCTCTTCTCGCACGTGCCGGTGGCTTCGTTCCAGGTCTCGCCCTCAGCGCAATCTTCCTGGGCAAAGCTCTTGCCGCCAGCCAGAAATGGCGCAACGGTGTAGCTGAGCGTCCCGACCAGAGCAAATGCCGCCAGGGCTGCAATAATTGTAAGTTTTTTCATCTTTACGTCTCCCGATTAGGCGCTGCCGCAGCGAATTTCAGTGCGGCAGCTTCGAACCATCCCACTTGCCCGAGGCGAAAAGTAAGTCGCCAAGGCAGGTGCAGTTGAACGTGCCAATGGGGAACCAAAGGGCCGCAAATGTGCTGTGTGATTGATGATTTCAGGGGTCAGGAGCCACAATCACCGGTATTTGACTGTGAAAAGGCGCTGCTGTGACGTGGATAGTACTGGCTTGCGGCGAGATAGCCAGAATCGCCTGACTTCAGCCGGCAGGCTTTGCAACCCGTTCGCGCATGATGGTGAACAGGCCGGCAGCGACAATCAGGATTGTGCCGCCGATGGCGAGTGCATCGGGCCGTTCGCCGAAAAGGGTTGTCCCAATGAGAGTTGCCCAGGCAAGCAGGAAGAAATTGAACGGCTGAATGGTCGAGGCATTGGCAAGCGCCAGCGCCTTGACCAGCAACAGATGACCGACAATGCCAAGCACCGCCATCAGCGAAATGATCCAGGCTGCCTGCAGGGTGAGCGGTTTCCAGGCCATGATGCCCATGGGCGTGATCGCAAGCGCACCGATCACGGCCATGAACAGGAAGCTGGTCTCGAACCGGTCGGCACCGGCCACGAACCTGGTCACGATGTGATAGGCGGCAAACAAGGCGGCACCGGCCAAAGGAATGAAGATCGCAGCATTGAATGCGCCAAGTCCCGGTTCGATGATCAACAGCGCACCGGCAAACCCGGCCAGAACGGCCAGGCGGCGGCGCCAACCCACGTTCTCGCCCAGCAAGACGGCTGCGAAAATTGTCACCAACAGCGGATAAACCGCAAAAACTGCATGAACCTCCGCCAGTCCAAGATAGGCAAAGGCAAATGCCATAACGTTTGCCTCAAGCACCAGAACGATCGACCGGATAAACTGCATGCCGGGCCGGGCCGATATCATGGCCTGCTTCAGGCCGGTCGTGCGGCTGACATAAACAACGGCGCACAGGGCGAACGCCCAGTAACGGACCATCAGGAACTGCGGTGGTGAATAAGCGTGAATGACCAGCTTGGTCATGGCATCCATACAGGCAAAGCAGGCCATGGCGACAATGCAGATGAAAATGCCGAGCCGCGCGTTCGCGCTCGTGTCTTGATGACCGACGGCAGCGACGCCGATGGCCTGATCGTTACCGGTTGTCATGGACCCTGTTGCCGCCGTCAATTCGTCAATTCATTGGACAGCATACGCGCAAAGGCTTTTCGGGACGGTTAATCCAGCGGCCGATAGTACTGTTTCAAAAAGTAAATGCGGGACGCTCGATTTCTATGCCCGGCAAGGCGCAGACTGTAGCGTCAAAGTCCGCACGGCTGGCGAAATTGTCACCATGCCGGGTCCATAAATGGGCTTGTGCCAGGGGCGCATCGCCCACAACCGCGACCAGTCTGCCACCGTCCTTGAGCTGATCGAGCAGATTTTGCGGCACCGTGGGCACACGGCCGGAGATGACGATCGCATCGAATGGCGCCTGATCGGCACAGCCGTCTGCGTGCGGGACATTGAGCACCGCTGCGTTGTTCAATTCCAGCTTGTTGAGATTGTCCGATGCCGTATCCGCCAGTGCGCCATCTTGCTCAACAGCAATCGCCGACTGTGCCAGATGGGCCAGTACCGCGATCGAGTATCCGCTTGCACAGCCGATATCGAGCACGAAGTCGCCCGGCTGGATCGCCGCCAATTGAACCAGGCGGGCAAATGCCATCGGTTCCATCAAGCACCTGGGCGCCGCATCGCCTGACGGGCTCAACAAAACATCTTCGTCCATATAGGCAACGCTTTGTTTTTCCAGCGGCACGAAAATCTCTCGCGGCACCGCAGACATGGCGGCGATGATACGTCCATCGGTTATCCCGTTGGGGCGAATCTGGGATTCGATCATGTTCATGCGGGCAGTCTTGAAATCGGCCATGCGATGGTTCCTGGGCGGGACTCAAGGTTGTTTCACAGCTTTGATAGCCAAACTAGGCGGCAAGGCCAACGTTAAAACTCAACTCCCACGCAGTTTGGTAAAGTCCGGTGGGCGCTTTTCCAGAAAGGCGCTGGTGCCTTCCCTGGCTTCAGCGTCGGCAAGAGACGCGGACATGCGGCCTGCCTCGCAGTCGAGCTGCTCCTCGAGCGAATTGGTCTGCCCCAGATGGGTGAGCTCCTTGATGCGGGTTATGGCGCGGGCCGGGCCGTGCGACAGTCCCGAGGCGGCCTGCAATGCGGCCGGCAGCGCTTCGCCTGGTTCGGTGAGCTGGTTGACGACACCGAAGTGATGGAACCGGTCTACGCCGACCCTGTTGCCGGTCAGGCAGAGTTCGGCGACGAGCTGGCGCGGCAGGGATTGCGACAGGAAGGCCGTCGCCCCGCCGTCCGGCGTCAGGCCGATCTTGACGTAGGCGACCGAGAAATAGGCGTCACGGGCGGCAATGATCAGATCACAGGCCAACGCCAGTGATACGCCGGCGCCAGCCGCACCGCCTTCAATCGCGGCAATGACCGGTTTGGGGCATTCGCGCAGGATGCGGATCATCGCATGGAGTTTGTCGATGCCCTCGCGGCGGCCGGCATCGTCAGCGCCGACCCGTTGGCGCAGGCCGTTGATATCACCGCCGGAACAGAAAAAGCCCCCTGCACCTGTGATCACAACCGCACCAATGTCGGGCCGGTCATTTGCCTGGGCGACGGCGGCGGCCAGGCCATCAAAGGCATCCAGACCGATGGCATTGCGGGTCGCCGGGTCGTTGTTGGTGACCAGGAGGACACCGCCGCGGATTTCAGAGTCAATCGGCATCACCGGCCACCTTTGCATCCAGGAGGTAAAACCGCAGGTCCCAACCCGCACCGCGGGCATAGTTTTCGACCCGAACACTCTGGTGACAGTCCCAGCCAAGATCATCGAACTGGGACCAGACCCGATTGGAGGCACGCTCCCAGTTGGGTTTTCGCTCATTGGGCGCAACCAGCGAGATCACCACGCTGCCGACGGAAGAACAGGCATCAACAATGCGTTTGACATGGGCTGCCGGGTTGTCGACGAAATAGAGGACCTCACTGGCCACGATGGTGCCGATATCCCGCGCCGGCGGCGTATAGTCCGTCAGGCTCATGGCGACACGATCGACGGGAAATGACTGATCGGCGACCTTTGCAAGGGCCACTTCGGAGACATCGACGCCGGTATAGTGCGAAACACTGCCCGGTTTCAGCCAGGACAGCAGATCGCCCGGGCCGCACCCCAGATCAAGCACTTCTCCGGGCGTATAACTGGCGATGAAGGCTGCAATGCACGCCTGGCGCGTCTGTTCATCGGCGCTAGAAAGGAAATCCCAGCGGCCACTGGCATATTCCTCATCCCATTGTTGCTTTGAAACCTTCATGGCGACCTTTCATGGCGATACTGGCGTTTTGCGGACATATAGACCGGATTGTCAGCAAGATGAAAGGGGCGCCAAACCAGACAATTGCAGCAAAGCATTGAAGCCGGTAACATTGGATCACATATCGCCATATTGACCATGGTTGATGGGTCCGTAGCGCAGTGGGATACTCAAGATGGACTTTTACGAAGATGTTCTTGCAGCGATCGGCAATACACCGCTGATCAAGCTGAAAAAAGTTTCCGAAGAGACCGGGTGCACGATTCTCGGCAAAGCCGAGTTTTTGAATCCGGGCCAGTCGGTCAAGGACCGGGCTGCGTTGTCAATCGTCAACGAGGCCGTCGCCAAGGGTGAGCTCGGACCGGGTGGAACGATCGTTGAAGGCACTGCAGGCAACACCGGCATCGGACTGACGCTTGTCGCCAATGCGATGGGCTTCAAATCGGTCATCGTCATTCCGCAGACCCAGTCGCAGGAGAAAAAGGACGCCTTGAAGTTGTTGGGCGCCGAGTTGGTCGAGGTGCCGGCGGTGCCCTACAAGAACCCGAATAACTACGTGAAGTATTCCGCCAGACTGGCCGAAAAACTGGCCGCGGACCGCGATGGCGGTGCGGTCTGGGCCAATCAGTTCGACAACCGGGCCAACCGGCGGGCACATGAGGAAACGACGGCGCAAGAGATCTGGCGCCAGACCGACGGCAAGGTCGACGGGTTTGTGTGTGCGGTCGGCTCAGGCGGCACCCTCGGCGGCGTCAGCGACGGGCTGAAGGCACACAACAAGGACATCAAGCTGGTTCTGTCCGACCCGATGGGCTCGGCGCTGTATAGCTACTACAAGACCGGCGAGTTGAAGGCTGAAGGCAGCTCGATCACCGAAGGTATCGGTCAGGGCCGGATTACCGAGAACATTGTCGATGCGGTTATCGATGACGCTTTCCAGATCCCTGACGATGAGGCGCTGGAGATTGTCTATGATCTGCTCCTGCATGAGGGCCATTGCCTCGGCGGGTCATCGGGCATCAATGTGGCTGGCGCGGTGCGCCTTGCACGGGCGATGGGGCCCGGCCACACGATCGTGACGGTGCTGTGCGATTATGGCAACCGCTATCAATCCAAGATGTTCAACCCTGCATTCCTGAAGGAAAAAGGCCTGCCGGCGCCGGAATGGCTGCTGCGCAAATCAGACGTTCCGGCAGTATTCGTCGATCCGGAAGCAGCTTGACAATGACGCAACAGGTATTCCGCGAGCAGCCCTACGAGCGTGAGTGCTCGGCCAGCGTGCTTCACATCAACGAGCGCGGCGGCATCGTCGTTGACCGCACCAATTTTTATGCAACCGGCGGCGGGCAACCAGGCGATTGCGGCTTGCTGATCCGCCCGGGCAAGCCTGACCTTGCGATCGCAACAACAGTTTACGGCGATGACAAGATTGAAATCGTTCATGTGCCGAGCGAGCAAGACGACCTGCCCGAACCTGGCGATGAGGTGCAGCTGGTGCTCGACTGGGAGCGCCGACACCGGCACATGCGGGTGCATACCAGCATGCATCTGATGTGCTCACTGGTCCCCTTCCCGGTCACCGGCGGCCAGATTGCCGCCGACGGTGGCCGGCTCGATTTTGACATCGATGATCCAAGCGCCATCACCAAGGAAGGCCTGACATTGGAGCTGAATCGGCTGATCAGCGAAAATCATGCGATCAGTGACCGGTGGATCACCGATGCCGAGATGGAAGCCAACCCGGGCCTGGTACGCACGATGTCGGTTAAGCCGCCGATGGGGTCGGGCCATGTGCGGCTGGTTGCGATCGGTGAGGACGGCAGTGTCGATTTGCAGCCGTGCGGCGGCACCCATGTCCGATCAACTGCAGAGATAGGCGAAGTTGCCGTCACCAAAATCGAGAACAAGGGCAAACAGAACCGGCGAATCCGCATAGGTTTGCTGTAGATTCAATTGTTCGCGGGGCCATATGGCTGTTCTAAAGACACTCGGCATTATCGTTTCCGCAATTGTTCTGGCTATCCCCATCAGCTTTTTCACCGCGATTGCAAGCCTGCCCTTGTTGCGCGATGCGGAAAAGCGATGGGATATCGAAGTTATCGGTCATTCCGGACCGGCAGACTGGGTGCTATGGACAATTTGGATCGTGATTTCGGCAATAATTGCAGCTACGATCTGGCTGTTGATGAGAAAGAGGGGCAATCCTGCATGAGCGAGCATTCATCGGAACATCTGGTAACAACCGATTGGCTGGTGGAACATCTAGATGCCCCCGATATTGTCGTCCTTGATGCTTCCTGGCACCTGCCGAGCGCTGGGCGCGACGCCAAGGCAGAATATCGCGAAGAGCATATTCCCGGCGCATTGTTTTTCGACATCGACGATTTGTCCGATGAGACCAGTGAGTTGCCGCACATGCTGCCCTCACCGGTCAAATTCTCTTCGCGGATGCGCAAGATGGGGATTGGCGATGGCAAGCGCATCGTGGTTTATGACACGGCAGGCCTGTTTTCTGCTGCCCGGGCATGGTGGATGTTTCGGATATTCGGACACAACGATGTCGCGATCCTGGATGGCGGCTTTTTGAAATGGACCGCTGAGGGCCGGCCGGTTGAAGATGGCCCGCCGACGCCGCGCCAGGAGCGCCATTTCAGTGCCCGTCAGCAATCGACCATGGTGCGCGATAAGGATGATGTTTTGTCGGCGGTTAACACCGGCTCGGCGCAAATTGCCGATGCCCGGTCTGCGTCACGGTTTTCAGGCACCGAGAAGGAACCCAGGGCCGGCCTGCGCTCGGGGCATATGCCGGGCGCCTGCAATGTGCACTACGCATCGCTTTTGAATGAAGACGGTACGCTGAAGGCCGCACCAGACATCAAACAGGCCTTTGTCGATGCAGGTGTCGATCTTGGCCGGCCGGTCATAACCTCGTGCGGCTCAGGCGTTACCGCCGCAATATTGAGCCTTGGTCTGACAATTGTCGGTCACGACGATCACTCGCTCTATGATGGTTCGTGGACCGAATGGGGCAGTATTGCCGAGCTACCGGTTGAAAGCGATGCCTAAGGCCCGGGCGCCGCGCAAAAAGGCGGCAAAGAAAACGGTTGATACCGTCGTTACCTTTCTGGAAATGACCGAAGCGCCTCACACCCATGTGCACCCGCCGGCCAATCTCAAGGTCGCACTGATCCACGTCGAACGGCCGCCGGTTCACTATTACCGGTATCTGTATGATGCGGTCGGCAACGGGTACAAATGGGTCGACCGGAAGAAACTGTCCGATGCGGCACTTGCAAAGGAGATCCAGGCCGACGGCATCGAGATATTTGCAGCCTATGTCGGCGGTGTGCCGGCCGGTTATTTTGAACTGGATTGCCGCAACCCTGAGGAAATCTGGTTGGCGTATTTCGGCCTGATCCCGGATTTCCACGGTATGGGCCTAGGAAAATGGCTGCTCAGCGAAGCAATTTCGCTGGCCTGGACCAAGCAACCAAAAGTCTTGAAGGTGGAGACCTGTACGTTGGATGGCCCGCGTGCATTGCCGCTCTATCAGCGCATGGGATTTGTGCCCTACGAACGCCAGGAAAAGACGATGGAGCTGCTTTAAAAGAGTTTTAGAGCAATGTGCGCAGGTTGGCGCCCAACACTAGCGATTGGGTACTGTCCGGCGACTGTTCCGGTTGTTGGTCACCGAAAGCGCAAATCATCCCATAGTTGAAAATCAATATGGCGGCGCCAATACTCAATGCCAGTGCAATGATGTGGGCCACGGCCAACAAGGCGGCAAATATGCTGGCGGGAATCCACGCCAGTAGGAGCGATTGTGGCCCGCCAGAGGCGTTTGAATACCCACCCCACAACAGAAATGCCGAAAGGGCCGCGACGACAACGAGAACCACTGTCGCATGACCTTCCAGTTTCTTGACCAGACCGCGTCTGGCTAAAGTTACGCCATAAGGTTGTTCACAGGATTTTGCTCCTGTCGTTGTCCCAGTTTGTGTCGCCGCCATCACCTTGGGTCCTTTCGACTTTTTATTTGTTTTGCGCCACGCAACTAAACAAGTGCGCGAACCATGGTGTATAGACCGATTTATAGTTTGGTTCACTTGTATTCTTCAGGCATTATTAATATGTAAAATTGCTATTATTACTATAATATAATTTAATTACAATTTTATAGACCAACATCACACGCACGCGAACACTCCGCGACAACTCACAGGGGCACGACTCTTGTTCCGATCCAGCCCTAAGCTAACTGGTCATCGGTTGAAACCAGGTCGTTGCAGGCCAAAGAAATCTAATGAAGAATCTGGCTGAGGAACAGTTTGGTGCGGTCGGATTTGGGGTTGGAGAAGAACTCTTCAGGCTCGTTCTGTTCCACGATCTGGCCCTCATCCATGAAGATCACCCGGTTGGCGACCTGCCGAGCAAAGCCCATCTCATGGGTAACGCAGATCATGGTCATGCCGGTAACGGCCAGGTCGACCATGACTTCGAGCACTTCCTTGATCATTTCCGGATCAAGCGCCGACGTCGGCTCGTCGAACAGCATGATCTTGGGGTTCATGCACAAGGACCGGGCAATCGCAACGCGCTGTTGCTGACCGCCGGACAGTTGGCCGGGGAACTTCGCGGCTTGTTCGGGGATCTTGACCTTTGCCAGATACTCCATCGCCGTTGCCTCAGCTTCAGCGCGCGGGATCTTGCGGACCCATATCGGCGCCAGCGTGCAGTTTTCCAGGACCGTGAGGTGCGGAAACAAATTGAAATGCTGAAAACACATGCCCACTTCGCGGCGAATCTCGTCGATCTTTTTCAGATCGTTGGTGAGTTCGATGCCGTCGACAATGATGTCGCCTTTTTGATGCTCTTCCAGACGATTGATACAACGAATGAGTGTCGACTTGCCGGAGCCGGATGGTCCACACACAACGATGCGCTCTCCTTCGTATACGGTCAGATTAATGTCCTTCAGGACATGAAAATCTCCGTACCACTTGTTCATGTTGGAAATTTCGATGGCCACCTCATCGGAGACCTTCAATTGCGCCTGTTTCTTGGCTGCCTTAGCCATGTGTCCTCACCCCTTTACCCTGAACGCAGCCAGCCTACTCGCTAGCGTATCGGTGGAGCATATTGGATACCACCCTTGGACCACAAGGCATTTATGCCGCGGGCGATGCCGAGCGGGGTATTGGGACCGACATTGCGCTCAAACACTTCGCCATAATTGCCGACCAGCCTGATGACGTTGTAGGCCCAGTCGTTGCTGACGCCGAGTTTGGCGCCGAACTCGCCTTCCAGCCCCAAAAGCCGTTTGATTGCCGGGCTGTTGCTGGCACGCATTTGTTCCACGTTTTCCGAAGTGACTTCGAACTCCTCGGCGTTGACCATGGCAAAATGCACCCAACGGATCAGGTTGGACCATTGGTCATCGCCTTCACGGATTACCGGGCCAAGCGGCTCTTTGGAGATGATCTCCGGCAGTACGACGTGCTCGTCGGGGTTCGACAGACCAAGACGCTCGGCATACAAGCGCGAAGCATCAGCAGTGAAGGCATCGCACCTTTCCTTGTCATAGGCTTTGACAACCTCGGCCCCGGTCTCGAAAGCAACGACTTCGTACTGCATGTTGTTGGCACGGAAATAATCGGCGACATTCAGCTCGGTCGTGGTTCCGGTCTGAATGCAGATAGCAGAACTGCCCAGTTGCAGGGCACTGATTATGCCGAGCGAGCGACGAACCATGAAAGCCTGGCCGTCGTAGTAAGTGACACCGGCAAAATCCAGTTTCATGGCGCTGTCGCGTTCGGCAGTCCAGGTCGTGTTGCGCGACAACAGGTCGATCTTGCCATCGCTCAAGGCGCCGAAGCGGCTGGAGGCAGATAATCCGGTGTAGGCAACCTTGGTGTCATCGCCGAATATGGCGGCGGCAACGGCGCGGCAGAAATCGACATCCATGCCGGTCCATTTGCCCTTGCTATCTGGCGCGGAAAACCCGGGCAGCCCTTTATTCACGCCACAGTTGAGCACGCCGCGAGACTTGACGTCATCTAGCGTCGCAGTCTGACCGATCGTGGTCAACATGACCAACGCGGACATAAAGACAGTGAACCGCAAAAACCAATTCGACATTGCTAGCCTTTCGCCACCCAAATTAATGGATGCGCCGGCTAAAAGTGCAGTCAAGCACCGGCGCATATCGATAGCCGCATGTTCTTTGAACAACCCCCGGCCCGATCAACACCTCGGAACCACTCACCAGACGGGGCAACATGCTGCCGCCGGTCGCTATCGGAACCGAAAACAGTTTCAAGGTCAAGGGCGCCAAATGGCCATGTGCCGCCATTTGATCAGACATTTACCCAGTTGCCGCATCAAATGGTCAATTGTGGTTAAAACCGGCACTGTTCAGCAATAAAAAAGGACGGCTGAATCGCTTCAACCGTCCCAAATTCTGCCACGTTCACTATAAGCTCAACCTAGGGCCTGTGGACAATTAAGGTTGTAGCGCTGGTTTGGTCCGATTGGTTCAGGTTCTCGAGTGTGAGGAGGAAGGACATGCTGGCATATTCGACGACGAACGCCCGTGAAGATGGGCCAACCGGGTCAAATCCTGAAAGGACAAGGCCCATTTTGCCTCTGGACGTCACTTTGAGCAGCTTGAAGGGGGCAACCCTACGGCGCTGCACAAAGCTAGCCAGAGGCAAAATGGGCCTCGCCAGCACTGCAACCTTAATTGTCGATAAGCCCTAGCGAGCCTGAGCTGTGGTCGTCCAGCCTGCATATTCGCCGCCCAGGCGGTTCGCATTGGCTGCAACCGACAGCGTGAAGGGAGAAATTTCTTCCGGTAAAGGCCGGCAATCATGATGAAAAACCAGCATGTGCTGGGAAATCTCTGTATTCGGTGTGGTCATCTGATCGATGAGATAGCCGTTGCGACGCGCCCAGCTGGCAAACATCTCGATTTGCTGGCGGCTGTCAAAATAGGCGAAATGATCAATGCGGCGCGGTGAGTTGAGGTTGTCGTTGTAGGCCTCAAGCTGCTTGATGACCTTCATATCGCTGGTCTGCGGGCGCTCGCCGGGGTCTGGATAAAGAGCTTCCCAATAGGTCTGCTTTGCCGATTCTTCTTGCAGTTTCATGCCGATCTCGTAACCGGACTGCATACTCAGATGCTCAGCAAACGCAGCGGCATCTTCTTCGTCATAGGCGGTGTAACAGATGTAGGTGCGGCAGCCATCGACTGTGACCCGGCCGACATAGGCAGCACCTGTGTCTGCTGCCCAGCTGGCAACCTCTTCCTCAATTGCCGAAAGCGCAACCAATTCGTCTTCACCAGCCATGCCATTGCCGGCCGGCGCGTGAAAGGCCAACTGCAGTTTCAGCAGGTGGGGCAAATCAAGCTGCTCAATCTCGCCGCTGATACCGTCGTCGAAATATATGAACGCGGTCTGGCCTTCGATTTCGGCGTGATAGATTTCCCATTTGTCCGACATGGCGGTCGCAATCCTTTGTTACTCACTTACTAACGCTATCGATACAAATGACAGCTCAAGTTTAAGGATCGGTTTGCGAAAGATGAACAATTGGTAGCCGGTGTGA
>JABDJG010000394.1 GCA_013002595.1 Hyphomicrobiales bacterium
GGCATTCAACTGGTTCGTTTTGGACGGCGCCCGGTGACCTAACCTTCGCGCTCACGTTTTGCGGCCGAGTATAACTCATACATTTCCGCATAGTCCGGATTGATGTCGTAATCGACCGAGTTGGCCATTTCCTGCTCCAGCGAATCCCACTGGATTGCATCAAGCTCTTCCTTGGAGAATGAGGCCAGCACGTCCTTGTCACCCATCTGCGTAACCGCGTTGTAGGTGCCCTCGGCAAACGCCACTTTCTTGGAGACATCTGGACGCTGAACATAGGCCAGGAACTCATCGGCTAATGGCGATGGATCAGGATTGTTGACGACAGACGTCAACTCGATCCAAACGATACCGCCTTTGCCATCCATCGGACCCGAATTCGGCGTAATGCCACGCACGTTCTTGGCACCATCGAAGCGGGCCGGAGAGGCCGTATAGGTGCCGCCGGTATAGTAGGCATCGATTTCACCGTTGATAAGTGCAAGGTTCATTGCCACCAGATCATCGGTCAGGTTCTTGGCGCCATTGAAGATCGTCTTTGCCACTTCGCCAAATTTGGCGATTTCTTCCTTGGTGTGCTTCTTGAACGGGTGAATGTCGGCTGTGATGCACATATGATAAATGTTCCAGTTATCATACGTGAGCATGCCATATTTGCCCTTCATGGCTGGGTCGAGGAATAATTTGAAGCCCTGATCCTCGGCCATGCCGCGGCTGATCTTGTCGGTGTTGACGACAAACGAGAACGGCCCGAAGCGCTGTGTCATGCCGAGCAGTTCTTTTTTATCCTTGTCCATTGCCCATTCGTATGGCGCATGAAACTGCGGCATCATCTTATTCATCATGGGCTCGAAGCGTTCGCGCGAAATCGGCCGGATCAGACCTTCCGGATACATCATTTCGCGGGCCCAGGGATTGTTGACGTTGATGAGATCCCAGACCTTGGTTTCACCGGCGCGCAGCCGGTTTACGGCGTCAGGATCCGATGTCAGGCCTTCTGCGCGCACCTTGGCGTCAAATTCCCTACGGAAAGGGTCAAGCACATCGTCGGAGTTGTAACCTTCCCAACAGTAGATGTTGAGTTCCTTTTCACGTGCTGCGTGAGCTACTTTTGGCAAACTGCCGGCAGCAGCTGCTGCGGCCCAAACGCCGGTTTGCTGCAGAAAGTTGCGCCGCGATAGTTTGTTGTCGAACATGTCAATCTCCCTAGTGCTGTTTGATTTTATTGCTGACCATCAGCCCCAAAAAGGGCTTTCGTCTAAGACCCGCTACTCAAATTTGCCGCACGGTATGGATTTCAACGCCAATTGGGCGTGAATGCAATACCTACGTCTGCATGAAATAAGCCTAGCATTGCAGGGGCAACCGGTTTTGACATAAGGGCTGTGAGTCTTGACACAGCTTGCCTGATGGTCAGGACAGCTTCATCATTGCTGTCAACTCAGCCATGGACATGACATGGCAATAGATCATGTTGATGATCTCAAGCTCCTTGTGGTGGAGCTCATCGGAGCCGGCTGCGCAGCAATCCTCGAGGACAATCACATTGAAGCTTTCATCGGCCAGGCTGCGCACGGTTGAGGACACGCATTGGTCGGTGAATATGCCGCAACATATGACATTCTTGATGCCGATGTTGTGCAGGATCAGCCGCAGATTTGTGCCGGTCAGTGCGGAGTCGGTTGTCTTGATCACGCAAACCTCGTCGCCCTGGGGGACCAGTTCGTCGACGAGTTGGGAGGGGTCGTCGTCCTTGGGCAGCAGCAGATTGTTCCATCCCGGCATCTTTTGGCTCAGCGACCGGTCGCGGCCATCATGGGTGCGACAGGCGATTCTGGCGAACATGCACTCCATGCCGGCCTTGCGGGAAGTCGCCAGCATCTGTCTGGTATTCGGCACAACGATATCGTGCATGCGGTCGTGGAATGGCGTCCACGCGTCAAATGCTGCCAATTCGGTACCGGACAATGTCGACCGGTCCGGCCGTTCCAGATAGGTATTCTGGATATCGATCACCAACAATGCGGTCTCGGCTGGTACCAGGTCCATGTCATCGGGCTCAGGGGCACCATTATAATAGATTGATCGATATGCAGTTTTCCAGCTCATGTTTTCTCGTCTCCAACTAATATCTGAATCTGAACAGGCCGCGGCGGTCATACACATCGGCAGCTTCTTCGACAAACGCAGCAATGAGGGGGGCATTGTAGTCGTTGCGCAGTTGGGCGGCAGCGGCCAGCAATTGGTCCTTGCCTTTGGCCCGGCCCGGTCGTAGCAGCTCATAATAGGACATGATGACATCCTGCGGGATCGTTGCCATTTCCGCAGCACGCTCGAAATTGTCTGCCAGCTCGGCGCGGCCGGCATCGCGTGCGATGGATGCCTGTTGGCGTAGCGCATCTGGCGTGATCCGCAAATTCTCCATGCAGACATCTCCGCTGGAAAGCGTGGCAATGCTGATATCGTCAAGCGCATTGCCGCCGGCGCCACGAACCAGCTCAGGGCGCCGTTCGGCGAGCGGGTAATCCTGCGCTGTCGGCCGTTCGTGTGTCATCTTGTTTGCTCCAGGAATTTTGCATCGACTTCTTCCGGCACAGCGCCATCCGAGGTCATCGCCGTTTCGACGGCAAATATGAGTGCAGAACGCGCATGAAACCGCGCACCGAGGGCCTCGCCCTGGGTCGGCACCACAATCGGCTCGGGTTGATCGCCCCTCGCATAGCAAACGCAATTGCGGCCAAAGCCATGATAGTGATCCAGCGTGGTAATCGGCGCGTTGGAGAACAACTCCAGGTTATTGTGCGGCAGCCGGTCTTTGTGGTGGATGACTGCTGTTCCCTTGGCCTGCAGGCCGATACCGACGCCCGAACCGGCAAGACCTGCTGCGCTCAACCCCAGGAACGATGTATCGGCGGTATGCATGAAGCGGACCAGGCGCATGCGGCCGCCTTCGGCTTCAATCCCGGTCTTTATCGCTGCAAGGACCGCGCTTAGCGGATGTCCGGCAAGGGTGCGGAACAGTTCGCGTCCAAAGCCTGGTGACAAACCAACGACGATTTCCAGAGGGTCGGTTCCAGATTTGGCCTCGCCCATGGCGTGGTATGAAATGCGGCTCTGTTCGTCGCCGGCGTAAGCAGCTTCGGTACGCAGGACCTCCTTGCGATCGAGCACCTCGCGGATGGCGGCCAACTCGCGGCGGCGCTCCTCGCTCAGTCGGTATCCCGTGCCCGGACCCAGATAATCGTTAGGATCGTTGATGGCGCTGATGACACGTCCATCGCGGATCACTGCAGATGTCTGCAAGTAGTCACCGGACAAACGCAACTTGACGAGAAACAGCAGGTTCTCGGCCTCATCGGCAAACCCGCGCTTGGCCAGCGCCTTGATGACATCGACGACATCGATGTTACGCTCCAGGATAGCCTCACTGATTTCCGTTACATCACCGGGAGAGTAACTGTCGGTATCGTTAGAGCCTGATGCTGCGACAACTGATTGCTTCATGGCTTCATTGGGAGATGAAAGGCCAAGCTCTTCCAGTACCGCTGAGAGTGCATCGACGGCGCGGCGGCGCAGGGCAAGCGCATCGGCCTCATCGATCGATTTCAGTCCGCCGTCGGCCTCGAAGTCGCGCTGCAGCACCAAAAAGTCCTCCAGCTCTTCGCCGTTGAACGAAGACGGATTGAAGGAATTGTCGTACTTGAGGATCGTGCCGAATCCGGAGCAGATCAGGTCGGAGCCTGCAATAAGATAGGGTAGGATCTTGGCGCCAACGCGGATTTCGGATTCAGAATGCCGGGCATCGTTGCCCGATGCACATTCAAGATCGAGCCAGACCGCCAGCAGATTTTCCGCCAGCAATTCGCGAACCCCGCCAGGAATGGTCGAGGCAAGCGGGGCGCCGTCGATACCGCCGTTCTGTGTGCCTTGCGAACCCATGGCGCGCTGCATGCACAAGCAGCGGGCCTCGAGATAGAGAAGTGACTTTGCTTCGTGAAAACCCATGAGCAATTCAGAAGCTGCGCCAGAGGTGCAGCGCATCTTGATGCCCCGCGAGGCGTAGGCAGATGTCAGCCAGGCCTTTGACCAGGGCGTGTCGTCGCCATCGATAAAGGCGTTTTCGGTTCCATAAACGGAAACGGTTTCGGCGTAAGAGGTGAAGCCAGCCATACCGATTTCGAGCTCTTCAGCTTCCTCACTCGAGCATTGGAACAAGGTTCCGGCGCGGCCGACGACAGAGCCTACGCAACAGGCTAGCGCATTCGACCAGGCGTTGCGGGCGACCCGCATGGTGGTCTCGATTTCGTCAAAGCCGAGTGCAACGGCAATTGCCGCATCGGCGGCCAGTTGCAGTGGATCATCCTTGGCGTTGGTCACGTGACCCTGGTTGCCGGGCGTCTTGCGGGCCCGCATCTTGGAGTAAGAAAATGCCAGTTCCAATGCATTGAGTTGCGCAACGACCTCAGCCAGCTTTGCTGGTGTCATGCCGCGGGCCAGCCGGGTCAGCGCCTCGCGCGGCACGTTCATATCGACCAGCATCCGGGCGACATCGCCGGACGGCATGGCCATTGCCTCTTCGACCAGATCGGGATCGAGATGGTGACGGGCGATGAAAAGATCGATCATGTCGAAATCAGCTTCGTCGACACCGTCCATCATGGTGATGCCGCCGCCTGCTGCTGAAATGCCGGGGGCCGGATCATTTTTGCCGGCAAAGGCGGAAAAGCCGTTCTCGGGATCTTCGGCAGCATACTTGTCAAGCCGCACTGGCCGGTGGTCCCAGTCCTCAAAGCGCCGCCAGCGGTTGGCCCGCGAAGCGTCTTGCCCGGTCATGTCACTTCTCTTTCATTGAACAGCAAAGTTCGCAGAGTGACTCATAACCTGCACAAGTGCAAAGCCAAAAAGCAGATGCAGAAACTTTGAAACCAACACGCTATGGGGTCTAAAGACAAAGTCGCGCTTCGCTTTGAAAACAGCCAAACGCGGCTCCATTGCAGCCTGCTCTAAGAAGGCCCCTACTAGGTTCAGTTGCGGTCTACAATCGAAAGAGCCCCTCCACACATGTCCGTTCATGATGCTGTGGACGGCTCCTCCACCGGCATCGCGATGTGCCAAAATTGCGGTGTTTAAGGAACCGCTAGAGAGGAGCCATCCATGGAACAGATTAGCACAATTGGTTTGGATATCGCCAAGAACGTC
>JABDJG010000400.1 GCA_013002595.1 Hyphomicrobiales bacterium
CAACGCCCGCGCCCAGAACAACCTTGGCATGATGTACCTCAACGGCAATGGCGTCAAAAAGGACAACGCGTCTGCGCTGAGCTGGTTCAAGGCGGCAGCAGATCAGAATTATGCCGATGCCCAGAACAATCTGGCCGTCATGTATGCAACCGGCAAAGGCGTAAAACGCAACAGCAGAACGGCCGTCAACTGGTACCGCAAGGCGGCGGACCAGGACTATGGCCTGGCTGTCAGCAACCTGGCGATGATGTATGCCGACGGCAAGGGCGTGAAAAGGAACTACAAAAAAGCCCGCCAATTGCTGTTGAAAGCCGTGCAGCTGCGCGAGATGAACGCCTTTGCCAATATGGGCTATCTTTACCGCAACGGGTTTGGCGTCAGGGCAAGCTACGTTACCAGCTACATGTGGTACATCCTGTCTATCAAGGCCGGCTACGCCGATGCTGCAGAAACCGTGGCCTGGCTGGAAAAACGCTTGTCCAAAAAAAACCTCAAACGGGCCAGAGCCATGGCCGAGCGCTGCAATGCGAGCGGTTACAAACAGTGCAAATGACAAGGATCACATATGACAACGCCCGTCGCCGTCATCACCGGAGCCACCCGCGGCATTGGCTTTGAGGTCGCTTGCCGTCTTGGCGCCGAAGGCTACCAGCTGTTCATCACCGGCACCCGGCCCGAGGGCCTGTTTGAAGCGGTGGAAAAGATGGAAAAACTCGGCCTCAACGCGGCCGGCCATCCGCTCGATCAGGGCGATGCGGAGTCCATAGACGAATTTGCGACCTGGCTGCGCGCCATGACCCGCGGTGTCGATGTCTTCATCAACAACGCCGGCGTCTGGCTCGAGCAGCATAACAGCCTGTCACCTTCGGTGCTGGAGGCAGATGCCGATGCCGTCACCGACACGCTGCAGGTCAATCTGCTCGGGCCCTGGCTTTTGATCCGGACCTTGCACGACCTGGTGCGCGACAACGGCCGCATCGTCAATGTGTCGTCAGGCATGGGCAGCCTGACCAACATGGGCACCGGCTTTTTCGGCTACCGCGCATCGAAAGCCTCGATCAACGTACTCTCGAAGCTATTGGCTCCCGAACTGGCCCACCGCGGCGTCATGGTCAACGCCGTCGACCCCGGCTGGGTACGCACCGACATGGGCGGCGCGGATGCCGACAGAAGCGTTGATGAAGGCGCAAACAGCATCATGTGGGCCGCAACACTGGAGCCCGGCGGCCCGTCCGGCGGCTTTTATCTCGATGGCAAGCCGGCCGACTGGTAACTAAAATTGGACCAAATGATTTAGGATCAAGTTCAACCCGTTCCGGTATCCTGAGGGCGTCAACAAGCCTGCCGACCCGGGATCAAACTCATGCGCAACTCGCTCAAAATGGCTGCCATTGCCGGCATTGCCGTCCTTACCGCTCACGCCGCCCCCGTCGTTGCTGCAGCCTATGACACCCAGCGGCTCGACGTCATGCCTGATTTCACACAGACCGACCCGGCGCTGGGCCTGCCCAACGGCGGGCGCATGTATTGTGCACCGGTGGCTGCCGCCAATGCATTGGTGTGGCTGTCCGAAGATCGCGGCTATTCGCGCCTGCTTCCCGTACGCGGCCTGTCGACCACAGAAAAGGTTGCCAGCGTTGCCCGCACGCTTGGCGAAACCGAATATATGTCGACCGCCCCCAAGGGCGGCACCAGCCATCACAACTTTCTGACCGGCCTTGAGCGCTATATCGAGCAGGCCAACTACGATGCCCGGTTGCGCTATCGCGGCCGCTGGCAGATGAAGGAACGGTTCGTCGACAGCCTGACCCCGCCTGATGTCAACTGGATCCGCGAGCAGTTCGACGATGGCGCAGCGGTCTGGCTAGCGATCGGATTCTACCGTGAAGGCTCGGCATCCGGCGACTTGCGGCGCGTCGGCGGCCACATCGTAACCGTTGCCGGGCACGGCGTTGATGCCGACGGCTCTGCCGACCGCGACACGCTGATCCTGCATGACAGCGACGATACCGCCAGCACTGAAATCAGGCGGCTCTATCTCAGCTTTGCCGAACTTCGCCGCGGCACCTTCGTTAAGCGCAATGGCGAGCGCGCCGGCGATGCCGACGGCCACATCGTCGTCACGAAGGGCTATCGCCTCAAAAGCGGCATCATCGCCATCATCGATTCAGCCATGTCGCTGGAGCTTTAGGGTGCTGTCACTCCTCGCTGCGCTTGTCGCGTAGCTGAGACCAATATTCCAGCCGCTTGCGCACCTCTCGTTCAAAGCCGCGCTCGGGCGGATCATAGAATGTCTCTCGCCCCATCGTGTCTGGAAAATAGTTCTGGCCGGAAAACCCGTCCGGCTGGTGCGGGTCATATTTGTAGCCCGCACCATATTCCTGCTGCTTCATCATCTTGGTCGGCGCATTGAGGATGATCTTGGGCGGCGGCACCGAGCCGGTTTCCCTGGCCCGCCGCATGGCCGACTTATAGGCATCATAGATGCCGATCGATTTTGGCGCCGTGGCCAGATAGACCGTTGCCTGCGCCAGCGCCAGCTCGCCTTCCGGCGATCCGAGAAAATCATAAACGTCCTTGGCAGCCAGCGCCTGCACGACAGCCTGCGGATCCGCCAGTCCGATATCCTCATTGGCCATACGCACCAGCCGGCGGGTGATGAACAGCGGGTCCTCGCCGGCCACCAGCATACGGGCAAGGTAATAGAGCGCTGCATCGGGATCCGACCCGCGAACCGATTTGTGCAGCGCCGATATCAGGTTGTAATGGCCATCGGCGGATTTGTCATAGACCGGCACCCGCCGCTGTACGGTTTCAGCCAGCCCGGCTGCATCGAGCGGTGCAGCGCCCTCACCGACCGCGGCAAAGATCTCCTCGGCCAGATTGAGCAGATAGCGCCCGTCGCCATCGGCCATCGCCATCAGCGCCTCGCGGGCGCCATCATCCACCGGCAGCGCCCGGCCCTCCTGGCCGGCAGCGCGCGCGATCAGCTGCTCCATTGCCGCATTGTCGAGCCGGTTCAAGGTCAGGACCTGCGCCCGCGACAGAAGGGCTGCGTTAAGCTCGAACGAGGGGTTCTCCGTCGTTGCCCCGACAAGCGTGATCGTGCCGTCCTCCATGACGGGAAGAAAACTGTCCTGCTGGGCCTTGTTGAAGCGATGGATCTCGTCGATGAACAACAACGTACCGCGGCCTTCCTGGCGCCGCGCACGGGCCGCTTCAAACGCCTTCTTCAAATCGGCAACACCTGAAAAAATCGCCGACATCTGTTCGAAATGAAGCCCGGTCTCACCGGCCAGAAGGCGGGCAATCGTCGTCTTGCCAGTGCCCGGCGGCCCCCACAGGATCATCGATGCACAACGCCCGGCACCCATCATCCGCGTCAGGACGCCATCCTCGCCAACCAGATGATCCTGACCGACAACGTCGTTAAGTCCGGTTGGGCGCAGCCTGTCCGCAAGCGGCCGCGGTGCTTCAGCTTCCAGTCCGGCGCTCTCGAACAGATTGCTCATTGGCCGCGATCACAGGCTGCCGCGCCGGATCTTGCCACCCCGGCTGATCGCAAAATCCCACCAGTCATTGTTCTGGCGCAGCAGATCACGCAGTGCCGTCACGTTCTTGATGCGCCGTTCGTTGATCTCAAGCAGGATATCGCCCTTGCGAAACCCGATACGGCGGCCCGGACCGTTGCCGGCCTCCATGATGACGACACCAGTCGTATTGCTGGCAAGTCCAAGCTCCTCGGCCACTGCCGGTGACAGGTTGGCAACCAGCAGGCCGCCAAACGGGTTATTGCCGCGAATGCGTGACAGCTTGCGTGCCGGTATTTCCGGCGGCGCGATCAGCTTGACCTTGGCGCGCACCGGTTTGCCGCGCCGTCTAAGCGCGATGACCGCATCCTTGCCGACCCGCAATGTCGCAAACCGGTAGGCGAACTCACGCGCGCTTTCGATATCCCGCCTGTTGACCGACAGCAGGACGTCACCGCGCTCGATACCGGCCTTGCCAAGCGGGCTGAGCGGATGAACGCTCGTAACCAGAGCGCCCACAGGGCGCTTGAACCCGAGCGATTCTGCGATATCGGAAGTTACATCTTGAACCTCGACGCCCGGCCACGGCCGCACGATCTTGCCATCGCCGCGCGCAGAAAAGATCACCGAGCGCACCATGTTGGACGGAATGGCAAACCCGATACCGACCGATCCGCCGCTACGCGAATAGATCGCCGTATTGATGCCGATCAGCTGCCCGGCAACATCGACCAGCGCGCCGCCCGAGTTGCCCGGGTTGATCGCTGCATCGGTCTGGATGAAGAATTGATAGTTTGAAACCCCGACCTGGGTGCGCGCCAGCGCTGAGATGATGCCGCTGGTCACGGTCTGGCCAACGCCGAACGGGTTGCCGATCGCCAGAACCAGATCACCGACTTCTAGCGCATCGGAATCGCCCAGCCGCAGAAATGGCAGCTCAGCGCCCCGGGCATCAATTTTCAGCACCGCCAGATCAGTACGCTCATCCGACACCAGCAACTTGGCATCGAATTCGCGTTTGTCCGACAGCACGACGCGAATGTCGGTGCCGCCCTTGACGACATGGTGATTGGTGACCACAAAGCCGGATGCCTCGACGATAACGCCCGAGCCCAGCGAATTCTGCACACGTTCACGCCGGCGGCCCAGGAAGCCGTCATCACCGAAGAAACGCCGAAAGAACGGGTCGGAACCGAACGGTGATACGCCCTGCCGCCGGCTGATCCGCTTGGCATAGACATTGACCACGGCCGGCGCCGTTGATTTGACCAGCGGTGCAAAGCTGAGATTGATCTGATCGCGCGACTTCGGCACTTCTTCGGCACGAACCAGTCCGGCGCCCGTCAGCACCAACACAACGGCAAAAAATCCAAGTCTCACAAACCGCATAAGTCTTACCATCTCAATCAGAGTTCAAACAAAACCGGCCACACGTACCGCTATCGCCGTAATGGGACCAAAGGCATGCAGTGATCTAGCATCTCGGCTGGCCCGGGCAAACAGCAGCTGAAAAATAACACCGGTTATGTTAGCGCCGATCAAGTTTGGTCGACAGCACGATAGCAGAGTCGGTGCGGGTAACACCGCCGATCTGCCCGATTTCGTCCAGTAACCGGTCGATTGCATCGGTCGAACGCGCCGTGACCAGGGCCAGAATGTCATATTTGCCCGACACCGTATAAAGTGCCTCGATCTGGGCGATCGAGGTCAGCGCGCTGGTCACCTCCACAGCCCGGCGCGGTTCGACCTCGAGACTCACATAAGCGCTGATGCCACCACGGTTTGTTTCATCTGAGAGTTTAACTGAATAACCTTCTATAACCCTTTGTTCTTCAAGTCTTTTAAGTCGATCCTGAACTGTCGTTCGCGACAGTCCGAGCCGGCGCGCCAGTGAGGCCACCGATTCGCGCGCGTTGAGTTTGAGCAGCGCGATGAGTTCTTCGTCTTTGCGTGTCAGCATGATTTTCCGGCGTTTTACAGTTAATGGCATCAATATGACGTTCGAAACGTCATAATAAAGCATTTTATCGTCTTTTAACCGGTATGCAATACCCTCATCTTTGGGCTGACCACGATATTCAAGGGCAGTACGATATGACGGCACAACAACTGAACACACTTCCCGGCGGCAAACTTGCTTTAAAGCGGTCTGAGGCTGCCGAAGGGCCCTGGAGCGTCTATCTGGATGCCGCCGAGGTCGCTGCAAAGCGCCAACCCGAGTTGCCGGTCCTGTGCTTTTCGCCAACCCGCCTCAACGCCAGCGCCAGCAGCTTCAAAAAGAACTTTCCCGGTGAAGTCGCCTATGCCGTGAAAGCAAATTCCAGCATCGATGCCATCATGACCATCGCTGCCAGCGGCGTCACCGTATTTGATGTCGCGTCACTGGTTGAAATGAAGATGGTCCGCGCCGCATCGCCGCGCGCTGCCTTCCATTATCACAACCCGGTCAAATCGCGCGCCGAGATCGCCAGCGCCTACCATGACTTCGGCTGCGTCCGTTTTGCCGCCGATCATGCAGCCGAAATCGACAAGATCGCCGACGTAATCGGCCACACCGACGGCATCGAGATTGCCGTGCGCTTCCGCCTGCCGGCACATGGCCGGTCGATCCACGACTTCTCGACCAAATTCGGCGCAACCCCTTGCGAGGCCTCGCAATTGCTCGCCCATGCCGATGCCCGCGGCTTTACCACCGTCCTCACCTTCCATCCCGGCTCACAGTGTTCCGACCCGGCCGCCTGGCGCCGCCATATCCAGTGTGCGGCCGAAATCAGTGCCGATGCCGGTGTCAAACTGGCATCACTCAATGTCGGTGGCGGCTTCCCGGCCCGTTATGTCGGCGCCCAGGTACCAGAGTTGCAGGTGTATTTCGCCGCTATTCGCCAGGCCACCGATGACGCGTTCGGCAAGGCAGGCGCCCCTCACCTTGAATGCGAGCCCGGCCGCGGTATCGTTGCCCCCGCGCAATCCCTGTTGACCCGTGTCAAACTGGTCAAGCCGGAGCGCCGAGAGATCTTCCTCAATGACGGCATCTACGGCGCGCTGATGGAAGTCTCGCAAGCACCCGACATGGTTCCGCCGTGCCGCGCTATTCGCAACAACGGGGACTTTTCAGCAGAATTTCAAAATTGGACCATCTACGGCCCAACCTGCGACCCGCTCGACACCCTGCCCGTCTCGCTGCACCTTCCCAGCGACATCGCCGAAGACGACTACATAGAATTTGGCACGATCGGCGCCTACGGCACAGCCACCTCCACCCGCTTCAACGGGTATGGCCAGTTCGAGACGGCATTTGTGGAGAAAGTGCTCGAAATTAAGCAGGCTTGACCCCTCCAGGATGTGAAGCCATTCGCAGCGTTGGATGCCGTCGAACCGAGCGCCGCGAGGTGCTTCTCATCGGGCTGATGGAACAATAAAGACGTCGCATCTTTGCAGGACCCGTGCCTCTAAAAGTCGCTGCACAGTACCGTTCTCCCGCGCACAGAATTAAAATTGACAGCTTCGGTCGCGCCATACATATATGGCGCTGGCAACTTCTCCAAACGTGGCAAAAACATTGTCCAGATTATCCAATTCAGAACTTACCGAAGCGATCAATCGACTGGGTCCCTGGTACTACAAGCTGCACGTCAGAGACGGCATATTTACTGGATCCGACTCGCAAGTTGATGATGATGGACGAACAGTGGCGTTCGTAGATCCAGTAGCCAATTTCGAGTATTTTACCAAACAGGCTTTGCCAAATGGTATGGAAGGGCGCAGTTTTCTCGATTGTGGATGCAATTGCGGCGGTTATTCGTTTGCTGCAAAAGAACGTGGCGCAGGCAAGGTCTACGCATTTGATGTTCGCGATCATTGGATCGACCAAGCCAAGTTTCTGCTCGAAAACCGCGAGCAAAACGCAGAGGACATGCGTTTCGAAGTCGCGGATTTAGTTGGTGCAAACAACATAGACGAAGAGTTTGATGTCACATGGTTCTGTGGCCTGTTCTATCATCTGCCCGACCCGGTTGCGGGCCTGAAGTTAGCGGCCGACAAAACGAAAGAATTGTTGTTTCTGCAAACCGCTGTGGTCGGTTCGGAACCCGGCGAGGAGGAGTATCCTTCTCTTGACTATAAGAAGGAGGGGATCAAGGCATCGATGTCGGGCATTTATGGTTTGAGCTGGTTACCTTCCGGCCCAAAGGTTCTGAAAGGCATATTGGATTGTCTGGGATTTCCAGAAACCCGAACGGTGATGTGGTATCGCAAAAATATCGGATATGGCGCACGCTCCCGCGGCCGCGTGATGATTATTGCGGCGCGCGAGCGCGGCAGACTCAAAGGTGTCCGCAACGCTGAACCAATCGATTCGCGGATCGACCCGAGATCGCCTGAGTTCGGCGGTATATCTACGCCGGACAACAGCGTACCGAACTGGTAATGCTTAGCTTCAACCTTTTGACGAACCAATCATTCCAGGAGTATGTCCGCGCTCCGCGACGCACCGGGTTCATCTGGCTGCTTCATCACATACCGAAAACAGCCGGGTCGTCAATCATACGCGAATTGCAGATTTGTCTGGCTCCATATCGCAACATCCATTCCAAGTACCACGTCAATGAAGGCAACGACGAACAGCAGCGAAAGCGCGATCGTCTGCTTTTGGAGGCGGTCGACGCCTTCTTGCAAGAGCACGCAAGCGTCCACTATCGTTCTGCCTCGGGACACTTAAATCTATCGCACCTGCGTGCGATACGCGCTGCCCTTCCGCATGCCCAGTTTTTCACGATCCTGCGCGATCCGGTGAAGCGGGTGATCTCGGACTTTAGATACTGCAGAACCCCCAAACACCCGCCGCACAAGGATTTTATCGAGCGGTATCCGACAATTAAAGACTATGTCCTCGCACCCGAAAGCCAGGACAAGATGTGGAACTACGTTACCGAAGGTGAATTTGTTCCCGATGAAGAAGGGCTGAACAAGATCTTTGACAGATATGCCTTCATTGGCACTCTGGAGGAATTGACGCTTTGTTTTGAATTCTTCACAGCCCTTACCGGCTGCCCCAAAACGCCGGCGTTCAAACGCAACCAGACCCAATCAACCGACGATAACATCGTTTCGGAATCAGCTGAAACAATCGAGTTAATTCGCGCCAACAATGGCAAGGACATCATATTTTACGATGAAGTCAGCAGTCGCCTGGCCAGGATTAGGGGCCATATGCAATCTTATGTAGATCGCCGCCGAAGCATGTTTGCCGGCGAACAGCCGGAAGTCACCACTCCCAGCCAGTAGCGCATGTTGTTTGAGATGATGGCCGCACCATGCCGCCAAACGCCACCTCACCTTACAGCGGCATGTGCCTCCCAGAACTCGACTGCTTCTGCATAGGCCGTGCGGTCTATCGGGACGCCTGAACCGCCTTCTGAAACGCCGAGCGAATTGCGCAGCTGTGTAATGGGTGGCATCGGTGGTTCAACCGCGCTCAGCGTACCGATCACCGACACGATCCCCCAGTCACAGTCAGGCGGCGGCGCATCGTCATCAGGGCCACCTGCCGCCTCAAGTTCCAGCTGCGCCTTGCTGTAGACGATCACATCAAGATATTCGGCCCGGGGTGGTTCGACGTCCTCGAACCAACGTTCAAGAACGGCCAGCTCGCCGTCACGCCGCGCCACATAACCACTCTTGAGCCGGACCTGGTTCTGCTCCGTGATCGGCGCAAACGAGCACACGGTCGGCGTCGAGTTCTTCAAAAACAAGTGGCGGCAAAACGGCGCATAGCCCGGCGCCAAATCGGCACCTTCATCAAGTGCCCGGTTGCACAGGTCCTCCAGGCCGGATGGCGACAAGCCCAGGATGCGTTTCCGGCCGGCCGCCTCATCCCATTGCCGCAGCGCAAATCCAGTGATGGCAATCCTCATTACGTCACTCCAGTCAACCGGTCCACGTGGGTCCTAGCCCAAGCAAAAAAGGCGGCCTTTTGGGCCGCCCTTCAGCAAATTCGAATTGGGTCGAGCAGCTTATGCCGTGGCTTCTGCCATTTCCTCGGTTTCGACTGCCATGACCGGACCGGAGTCCTTGCCCTTTTCGTTCTCGTCTCGGTCGACCAGTTCAATCACTGCCATCGGGGCGCTGTCACCGTAACGGAAGCCGGCCTTGAGCACGCGGGTATAACCGCCATTGCGTTCCTTGTAGCGCGGGCCCAGGACGTCAAACAGCTTGGCCGCCTGATCCTTGTCGCGCATGCGCGAGATGGCCTGACGCCGTGCGTGCAGATCACCGCGCTTGCCCAGCGTGATCAGCTTGTCGACGATGCGGCGCAATTCCTTGGCTTTGGGCAGCGTGGTGACGATCTGTTCGTGCTTGACCAGTGCTGCGGCCATATTTGCGAACATCGCCTTGCGATGAGACGCGGTCCGATTGAGTTTTCGGAGCTTGTTCCCGTGTCGCATGTCCGTTCTCCTTCAATACCCTACCCGGCTCTTGCGGCCGGCAATACAATGCCTAGTAGTGGCTTTCGAATTTCTTGGCCAGTTCATCGATGTTCTCTGGCGGCCAGTTCGGCACTTCCATACCCAGATGCAGGCCCATCTGCGCTAGCACTTCCTTGATCTCGTTCAAGGACTTGCGACCGAAATTCGGCGTGCGCAACATTTCCGCCTCGGTCTTCTGGATCAGATCGCCGATATAGACGATATTGTCGTTCTTCAGACAGTTTGCCGAACGGACCGACAATTCAAGCTCATCGACCTTCTTGAGCAGTGCCGCATTGAACTCAAGTTCTGGCTGCTCTTCTTCGACAACCTGTTTGACTGGCTCTTCGAAGTTTATGAAGATCTGCAGCTGGTCCTGAAGAATGCGCGCCGCATAGGCAACCGCATCGTCGGGTGACACCGAACCATCGGTCTCGATCTTCATGATCAGCTTGTCATAATCGAGGATCTGGCCCTCACGGGTGTTCTCGACCTTGTAGGACACCCGCTTGACGGGGCTATACAGGCTGTCGACCGGGATCAGACCGATCGGTGCATCTTCCGGCCGGTTGCGCTCAGCTGCGATATAGCCGCTGCCGGTATTGACCGTGAACTCGACACGCATTTCTGCAGCTTCATCGAGCGTGCAGATCACGTGATCCGGGTTCAGCACTTCAATGTCTGCGGTTTCCTGGATGTCACCGGCGGTCACAACACCCGGCCCTTCCTTGCGCAGCAGCAGCCGCTTTGGGCCGTCCGCATGCATGGCAAAGGAGATTTCCTTGATGTTCAACACGATATCGGTGACGTCTTCGCGAACACCTGCGATCGAGGAGAACTCGTGCAGCACGCCATCGATCTGTACCGATGTAACGGCTGCGCCCTGCAATGACGACAACAGCACGCGGCGAAGCGCATTGCCGAGCGTCATGCCAAAGCCGCGCTCAAGCGGCTCGGCGATCACCGTTGCAACATTGTTTCTCGAACCCGAACTGCTGATTTCCAGCTTGTTCGGCTTGATCAGTTCCTGCCAATTTTTATGGTTCACGTCCATGCCTCTGTCTCGTCGGCCAGCCGGTGTTGGCGAGGATGCCCCCATCCGGCTCTCTTTAATGTCTCATCGACATTCGCTTAAACTGCCCGGCGGTATCCTCAACAATTCCGCTGCAGCCTTACTCCAAACGTCTCGTCAAACCCTGCGGCGCTTCGGCGGGCGAACGCCGTTATGCGGAATTGGCGTCACATCGCGGATTGCTGTGACATGCAGGCCGCAGGCCTGTAGCGCGCGCAGCGCCGATTCGCGTCCTGACCCGGGGCCGGACACTTCAACTTCCACGGTCTTCATGCCGTGCTCCATTGCAATCTGGCCGGCCTGCTCGGCAGCGACCTGTGCAGCATAAGGCGTCGACTTGCGCGACCCCTTGAAGCCCATCTTGCCGGCCGATGACCATGAGATGGCATTACCCTGCACATCGGTAATCGTGATCATCGTGTTGTTGAACGATGATTTCACATGCACCACACCGGAGGTGATGTTCTTGCGCTCTCTGCGGCGCGGGCGAGTTGGTTCCTTGGCCATCGATAATGACTACCTGTCGTGGTGAATTGGTTACTTCTTCTTGCCGGCGATCGGCTTTGCCGGTCCCTTGCGGGTCCGTGCGTTGGTATGCGTGCGCTGGCCCCGGACCGGCAGACCGCGGCGATGCCGCAGCCCGCGGTAACAGCCAAGGTCCATTAGACGCTTGATGTTCATGGCCACGTCGCGGCGCAGATCACCCTCGACCATGTAATCACCGTCGATGACTTCACGGATCTGAATGACCTCGGCATCGCTGAGCTCATTGACCCGGCGCGGTGCATCGATTTTGACCTTTTCACAGATCTCGACGGCCTTGGCCTGACCGATACCGTGAATGTACTGCAGCGCGATGACAACACGCTTGTTTGTTGGAATATTGACGCCTGCTATACGGGCCACGTCTGCGATCTCCTGAATGATGCCATGGTCTTGCCATGGCTGAATTTCTTGCTGTCGTTGCTTGCCTGTCTGGAATGACAAGAGGCTGCGCCCAAGCAAGGGCAACACCCTCCTCGAAGCCAGCCTTTGTAACGACAAGATTGAGTGGGTGTTTAAGCCGGATTTCAAACGACGTCAACCACTTACTGCCGTGTCAATTCGCCTCCAGCACCTCATTTATCTGCTTGGTTACTTCGTCGATATCGGCCATGCCGTCAACGCTGCTCAAAATGCCTTTTTCGCCATAATATGCGATCACCGGTCGGGTTTCGCCGTAATAGACCTCAAGCCGGTTGAGAACCGTCTCGGCCGTATCGTCCTTGCGCCGGGAAAATGACGTTCCGCCACATTTGTCACACACGCCGCTGACCTGCGGCTGTTCGAATTCATCGTGATAGCCCTGGCCGCAGGTATCGCATTTGAACCTTCCGGTCACGCGCTTGACGAGCGCCTCGTCGTCAACTTTGAGCTCGATGACCGCATCAAGGTTCTGGCCCCTGGATTTGAGCAGATTATCGAGCGCTTCGGCTTGCGCCACGTTGCGCGGAAAACCATCCAGCACGATGCCCTGATCCGGGTCGAGCTGATCGAGACGTTCGCCAATGATTGCAACCACGACCTCGTCAGCCACCAGATTGCCGCCATCCATGATGGCCTTGGCCTTCAGTCCAAGTTCGCTACCGGCCTCGGCAGCCGCTCTCAGCATATCGCCGGTTGACAACTGGAGCAGTCCCTTTGCCACCTCCAGTCGCTTTGACTGGGTACCCTTGCCACAGCCCGGCGGGCCGAGCAGGATGATCCTCATCGCCTCGAACCCCGAAGTTTGGCCTTCTTGACCAGCCCCTCATACTGCTGGGCCAGCAAATGACTTTGCACCTGGGAGACTGTATCCATGGTCACCGAGACGACAATCAGCAGGGATGTTCCGCCAAAATAGAACGGCACGCTTGCATACGCCGTCAG
>JABDJG010000403.1 GCA_013002595.1 Hyphomicrobiales bacterium
AGGGCCAGGACCTGAAGCAACAACTCAACAATCCGGCCTGGCACATTCATGCCGGTGAGCCGCCCGAGATCGACATGCCGGTGAGCTTTGCCTTGCTGCTCAACCTGGTGAGCGCTTCGAATGCGCAAGACCGCGACGTCTTGTGGGGCTTCATCAGCCGGTATGCGCCGGGGACGTCGCCGGAGACGCATCCGATCCTTGATTCAATGGTCGGTTATGCGATCAATTACTTCCAGGATTTCGTTTTGCCGGCGAAGTCGTTCCGGGCGCCGAGCGCGCTGGAGCGCAGCGCCATGGAAGACCTCGATAGGCGCCTTGCCGGCCTTGCCGCCGATGCCGATGCACAGACCATCCAAACGGAGGTCTATGCGGTCGGTAACGAGCATGAATTCGAGAACCTTCGGGACTGGTTCAGCGCGCTCTACGAGGTGCTGCTGGGGCAATCCCAGGGCCCACGGTTCGGTTCGTTTGTTGCACTTTACGGCATCGACGAGACCCGCGCGATGATCAAGAAGGCGCTGGGGTAAGGGTGTGGCCCCACCGCCCATGACCATCACTGACTGGCCCAGACGATGCGGGCCATCCAGTCTATGTCGCGGCTGCTGACATGCCACGACTCCAGCGACGGCGACACGGTCGTGAACTCGATCGAGTTGGCGGTCAGGCTGCGCAACACGGCGACCGACAGAGCGCCTTCATGCGAACGGGTAACGATGCGGTCGCCGGGGCGGACATGGACGTCAGGAGAGATGACCAGAACATCGCCGCGGCGATAGACCGGCAGCAAGGTGTCATCGGAGACCTCCAGCGCATAGGCATAGCGGTCAACGTGATAGGGGAAAGTGATTTCCTTCCAGGCATCGCCGATGGGGAAACCGGCGTCATCAAAACACGTGCTGGCGGTGGCTTGCTGGAAACTGATCATCGGAAGGCGTGAGCTGATCGTCTCATCGGGGTCGCGGCCCGCGATCAAGGATGCGAGTTCTTCAACCGTGGTGCCGGTGCAGGCAAGCACCTTGGAGACGCTTTCGGTCGATGGCCAGCGCAACCGGCCATTGCCGGTCACCCGTTTGGATTTGTTGAAAGAGGTCGGATCAAGGCCGGCCCGTTTCGACAATCCGGAAATCGATAGCCGGTTTTTCTCTGCAATCTTGTCCAGCGCTGCCCAAATTTCGCTGTGCGTAAACATGAAACTTCTTATGCCTCCGGCGTAGTGCCGATTATATTGAAGCTCCCAGACCCATGGGAAATATTACCCCCAATTGGCGAAATCTACAAACGGGAACGCCGAATTGTGATGACGGAGCAACGGCACAGCAAATTAATGTGAAGTAAGTTTTTGGTATCATTATGTTTATTTTCAAAATATGCCGCCAGCTGGAGTGGAAAGAGTCCCAACAAACTGGTGTTTACCTTGGGTCAGACGATGACCGGCGTGATGGGTTTATTCACTTGTCAACATCAGCCCAACTCCATGGGACGGCGGCTAAACATTTCGCCGGCCGTAAAGACTTGCTGCTGATCTGCTATGAGACCGGCGATCTCGGCGACAGTTTGCGCTGGGAGCCATCGCGCGGCGGGGCGCTGTTTCCGCATGTTTACGGGACGCTCAATACCGGTGATGCGCGCTGGGTGCAGCCGTTGCCGCTTGGCCCTGATGGGCATATTTTCCCGGCGCTGGAAGAGGCAAAATGAGCGATATTTTCGCGATTGCAGGGCCGATTTTGCGGATTTTGGACGCCGAAACCGCTCATAATCTGACGATTACGGCGCTTTACCGGGGGTTAAACCCTTTCAAAGTGCCGCCTGCAACGCCGCAACTGGCCACCAAAGTGCTTGGACTCGAGCTCCCTAACCCGGTCGGCATCGCTGCCGGGTTCGACAAGAACGCCGAGGTGCCCGATCAGATGCTGGCCATGGGCTTCGGGTTCGCCGAGGTCGGTACGGTGACGCCACAACCGCAGGACGGCAACCCGCGGCCGCGGTTGTTCCGGCTGCAAGAAGATGGCGCGGTGATCAACCGGATGGGCTTCAACAACCAGGGCCACGCAGCAGCGCAGGCGAGGCTGAGGGCGCGCCGCGGCAAGCCGGGCATCGTCGGGGTCAACATCGGCGCCAACAAGACCAGCGAGGATCGCATCGCCGATTATCTGTTGGGGCTTGAAGCGTTCCACGATCTGGCAAGCTACCTGACGATCAATGTGTCGTCGCCGAACACACCGGGGCTGCGCGGGCTGCAGTCGCGCGGCGAACTTGAAGAGCTGATCGGCCGGCTGATGGCCAAGCGGGCCGAGCTCCAAAGCACCACACCGCTGCTGCTCAAGATCGCGCCGGACCTTGGCGATGACGAACTCGATGACATTGCCGCGGTCTGCCTCGATGCCGGGATCGACGGGTTGATCATTTCGAACACGACGATTTCGCGCCCGCCGCTGACGTCATCCAAGGCAAACGAACAGGGTGGCCTGTCGGGCGCGCCGCTGTTTGAGATGTCGACGGTGGTGCTGGCCAAGATGTATCGAAGGACCAGGGGCGAGCTGCCGCTGATCGGTGTCGGCGGCATCACATCGGGCGAGACCGCCTGGCAGAAGATCCGCGCCGGGGCGAGCCTCATTCAGCTCTATTCGGCATTGGTCTATCAGGGTCCAAAGCTGGTCTGGGATATCCGCTACCATGTGGCTGCCCAGCTGGCTGCGGGTAGTTATAACAACCTCGCCGATGCGGTCGGCAGTGGTGCACAGGAATGGGAAGCAAAATGAACGTGACGATCTACCACAACCCGAGATGTTCCAAATCCCGCCAGACGCTGGAGCTGATCCGCGCTGAGGGCATCGAGCCGATGATTGTCGAATACCTCAGCGAGACGCCGAGTGCGGCCGAGATCAAGGGCCTGCTTGAAAAGCTCGGCAAGGCGCCGCGCGATATCGTGCGCAAGGGAGAGGCTGTCTACAAGGAACTTGGCCTGAAGGATGCCGCAATCAGCGATGATGCCCTGATCGAGGCAATGGCCGCCAACCCGATCCTGATCGAGCGGCCGATTGTCGTGAACGGCGACAAGGCGGCATTGGGGCGGCCGCCTGAGGATGTGCTGAAGATTTTGTAGGGCGCCGCTTTGCACGCGCGTCATCCCGATGAAAATCGGGATGACGGTTTAGGAGAACGCCTGCCTGTCGAGCGCCGGCAAGCGGGCGCCGAGCGTCACGGCGCGCAGCAGCAACAGGACGATGATCGACAGCCAGCGGCCGTCGTTGCCGAGCGCCGGAACCAGGAGATGCCAGGCGATGAGATAAAGCGCCAGGGTGAGCAGCATCATGTTGCGCATGTCTCTGGTCTGGGTGGCGCCAACGAAGATGCCATCCAGCAGAAAACAGGCAACCCCGGCCAGCGGGGCGAGCGCGACCCACCACAGGTACTGGCGGGCGATCAGGCGGACCTCCGGGTTGATGGTGAGGATGTCGATGACCAGGCCGCCGACGGCAAATGTCAAAATCGCGGCCGCCACAGCCACGCTGCCGGCCCACAAGGCCGACATCTGAACCGCCTGCCAGAACCGCGCGCGGTTGGCCGCGCCGATCGCCTGACCAACGTGGGTCTCGGCGGCAAACGAGAAACCATCGAGCAGGAATATGGCGACCACGAAGACGTTGATCAGGACGGCGTTGGCGGCCAGCACCGCGTCACCGGCCGCAGCACTCTGCCAGGTGAACCAGGAAAACGCGAACACCAGACACAACGAGCGGATCAGGATGTCGACATTGACGTCCATCATGCGTTTTACGGCGCGGGCCTCCAGAATACCGGACCAGATCCAGGCCCCGGTGCGGGTGTTGAGTTCGCGGGCAATCAGGATCGCTGCAGCGCCAGCACCGGTGAATTCGGCAATCAGTGTGCCAAGCGCCACACCGTCGGCACCCATGCCGAGCACCAGCACGAAAAACAGGTCAAGCGCGATGTTGGTGCCGTTGAGCAGGAGCACGAACACCAGAACGGCGCGGGCCCGCCCGATACCGATCAAAAAGCCGTAAAAGGCATAGTTCGCCAGCGCTGCCGGCGCACTCCAGATGCGAATTTCGAAATAGGTCCTGGCATGCTGCTCGACTTCGCGCGACCCATCGATCAGATAAAACGCGCCGGCACCGATCAGCGGCTGCAGGATCAACAGCAGGACAGCGCCGCCAAACGCAATCACAAGCGCACGGCCAAGCGTATTGCGCAACTCCTGGTCATCGCCGCGCCCTGCAGCCTGGGCGGCAAAACCGGATGTGCCCATGCGCAGGAAGCCGAACGCCCAGAAGACGAAATCGAAAATCAGCGCGCCGATAGCGACCGCGCCGATATGATAGGCATCAGGCAACTGGCCGACGGCTGCGGTGTCGACCAGCCCGAGCAGCGGCACCGACAGGTTGGACAGCATCACCGGCAGGGCAATGCCCAGTATCTTGCGGTGGCCGACATTGTCCTCGGTCCGGTCGGTCATTGCACGCTTGCGTCTTTCTGCATTGGAAGGATACTGGGACAATCGTTGTCCTGGACCCAAAAACAAAAACTTACTCGTCATACCCGGGCTTGTCCCGGGTATCCAGGGTTACCAAGCACAGGACCCTGCCGCTCTGGATTGCCGGAACAAGCCCGGCAATGACGAAGAACAGAAAAGTGTCGTGGTGATTGAATCTCAGGACATTCTCATATCTGGTAGTCCTCTACCATGAACACCGAGTCGCGTGACACCTTCAATGCCGCCGCACCCCTGCCGCTCAGATTTTCCGAGTGGTTTGCCGGCCGTGGCTGGCAGGCGCGGCCGCACCAGCTTGAAATGCTGCGCACCGCGCAGGCCGGCCGCTCGGCGCTGTTGATCGCACCGACCGGCGGCGGCAAGACGCTGGCCGGGTTTCTGCCCAGCCTGATCGACCTTGCCGAGACCGCGGGCAATGGCCTCAACACGCTTTACATCTCGCCATTGAAGGCGCTGGCGGTCGACATCGCGCGCAACCTCGATGCGCCGATTTCAGAGCTTGGGCTTGACATCAATGTCGAGACCCGGACCGGCGATACACCGGCCGGGCGCCGGCGGCGGCAGCTGTCAAATCCGCCCGATATCCTGATCACGACGCCGGAACAGATCGCCCTGATGATTGCCTACGGCGATATGGACCGGTTCTTTGCCGGGCTCAAATATATCATCATCGACGAACTGCATGCGCTGGTCGCCAACAAGCGCGGTGTGCTGTTGTCGCTTGGCCTTGCCCGGCTGGCGCGGCTGGCGCCCGGTGCCTGCCGCCTCGGCCTGTCGGCAACGGTTGCAGCACCTGAGACGCTCAGTGAATGGCTGATGCCGCAGGCCGGGCAAGGCGGGCAGAAAGCCGAGTTGATCTTCGGTGCGGCCGGGGCCGAGCCGGATATCTCGATCCTGAAATCGGATGAACGCATACCCTGGTCCGGCCATTCGGCGCGCTATGCGATGAGCGACATCTACAAGGCGATCTCAGCCAGCAAGCTGACGCTGGTATTTGTCAACACGCGCTCGCAGGCCGAGATCGTCTTTCAGGAACTGTGGGCGGACAATGAGGAAAACCTGCCTATTGCGCTGCATCACGGTTCGCTCGATGTCTCACAGCGGCGCAAGGTCGAGGCGGCCATGGCCGGCGGCAAGCTGCGCGCCGTCGTATGCACCTCAACGCTTGACCTGGGCATCGACTGGGGCGATGTCGATCTGGTTGTCAATGTCGGTGCGCCGAAAGGCTCAAGCCGCATCCTGCAGCGGATCGGGCGGGCCAACCACCGGCTCGATGACCCGTCGCGGGCGCTGATGGTGCCGGCGAACCGGTTCGAGGTGCTGGAATGCGAGGCGGCACGGTCCGCTGCAAAGGCTGGTGACCAGGACAGCGAACCGCCGCTTGAGTTGAAGCGCGATGTACTGGCCCAGCATATCCTTGGCACCGCCTGCGCCGGGCCGTTTGCGCCGGATGATCTTTATCGCGAGGTGACGGCGGCCTGGCCTTACCGGCATCTCAGCCGGACAAGTTTCGATGCGGCGATCGATTTCGTCTCGACCGGCGGTTATGCGCTGCGCAGCTATGACCAATACGCCAAGCTCAAGCCGGATTCCGGCGGGTTGCTGCGGCTGGCGCATCCGCGCATGGCACAAGCCTACCGGATGAACGTCGGCACCATTGTCGAGGCGGAAATGCTCAAGGTGCGGATGATCTCGGACAGGCGGCGCGGCGGGCGGCGGGCCGGCGCGCGCTCGGGCAAGGTGCTCGGGGAAATCGAGGAGTGGTTCATCGATCAGCTGGTCCAGGGCGATACCTTCATTTTCGCCGGTCAGGTCCTGCGCTTTGAGGGGCTGGAGGAGCACAGCGCGCTGGTCAGCCGGGCACCGGCGAGCGAGCCGCGCATCCCGTCCTACCAGGGCGGCAAGTTTCCGCTGTCGACCTATCTGGCGAGCCGGGTGCGGGCGATGCTGGCTGACCCCAAAAGCTGGCATCTGCTGCCCGACCAGGTGCGCGACTGGCTGTCGATCCAGCGCTGGAAGTCAGTTCTGCCCGAAGCCGATCAGATGCTCATCGAGACGTTTCCGCGCGCCAACAAGCACTACCTGGTGTGCTACCCGTTCGCCGGCCGGCTGGCGCACCAGACGCTTGGCATGCTGCTGACCCGGCGGCTGGAGCGGATTGGCGCGAGGCCGCTCGGATTTGTCGCCAACGATTATGCCTTGAGCGTGTGGGGGCTCGGCGATCTGTCGGCCGGGATCAGAACCGGCAGGCTCGATCTGGCCGCGCTTTACGATGAAGACATGCTGGGCGATGATCTCGATGCCTGGCTGATCGAATCGAGCCTTATGAAGCGCACGTTCCGCGCCTGCGCCATCATTGCCGGGCTGATCGAGCGGCGCTGGCCGGGCAAGGAAAAATCCGGCCGGCAGATGACGGTCTCTTCGGACCTGATCTACGATGTGCTGCGCAGTCATGAGCCGGAGCACTACCTGTTGAAAGCGGCCTGGGACGATGCGGCAGCCGGTCTTATCGATGTTCACCGGCTGGCCGAGCTGCTTGAGCGCATCAAGGGGCGCATCGTCCACAAGGCGCTCGATGAGGTTTCTCCACTTGCCGTGCCGGTAATGCTTGAGATTGGCCGCGAACCCATTTATGGCGATGCAGATGACGCCCTTCTCGCCGAAGCCGCAGACCAGCTCATCGACGAAGCCATGCGCATGCTCTGAGCGCATCAGGCTCGATGGCCTGGAAATGATCCCGGATCTGACCGGGGCGCTTTTTGTGCCGGATTATTCGGCCGTGCTGGTGGCCGACCTGCATTTCGAGAAAGGCTCCAGCCGGGCGCATCGCGGCGTCCACCTGCCGCCCTATGATACGCGCTCCAGCCTTGCGGCCCTCAAGACGGTCCTGGCAACCTACAAGCCCGACCGGTTGATCAGCCTCGGTGACAGTTTTCATGACCAGCGCGCGCCTGACCGGCTGGCGGCAGATGATCTTGCCGCGATCCGCCGGCTGAGCGATGAGATGGACGTGACCTGGATCACCGGCAACCACGACCCGGCCCTACCGCAAACGCTGGGTGGCGCAGTGATGGACGAGGTGGCGCTTGGCGCGGTAACGCTGCGCCATATCCCTCAGCCTTGTGCGCAAGATGAAATCGCCGGCCATCTGCATCCGACCGGGATCGTCATCCAGCGCGGCCGCCGGCTGCGCCGCAAGTGTTTTGCCAGTGACGGCACCCGGCTGATCATGCCGGCGTTCGGCGCCTATACCGGCGGGCTGAATGTCAAGTCAGCGGCCTTCGGCGGGCTGTTTGCAGCGGCCAAGTTTTCCGTCTGGATGCTCGGCCGCAAGGCCATCCACAAGGTCGGCTCGCGGTCCTTGCTGGGAGAATGAGGGGTTAATCCAGTAATGGATTGCATTGCGTTAAACGCCACCCCTAACCGTCATCCCGGCCTTGAGCCGGGACCCAGAGGTGGTATGGCAAAGCTGTGCCGCGCGGCTTCTGGGTCCCGGCTCAGCGCGGCATGCGCCGCTTGTCCGGGATGACGGGTATCAAAAACGTCGAACCTACGCCGCAAACAAGACCCGGCCGAGCATGGCGAGGAGGGCGGGGACGCTGATTGCCGTCAAGGTGGCCCGGACCATGCCGGACCAATAGGGCAAGCGGCCATCCTCGGCGCTGGTGACGTCCCACAGGGCCTGCCACAGGAACATTGAGACCAGCAGCGTAAGCGCGATCGCCGGTGGCAGGAACAAAGCGGCAAGCCCGGCCAGACCGGGCACAATGGACATTGCACGTTCGCGGTAAAACAATGGCCGGCTCGGTATGGCAATGGCACTGCCCCAGCGGCTGCCGCCCAGGAAGGCCAGAACGACGGCGGCATAGGCGATTGCGATGGCAACGGCACGTCCGGCACTGACCGGATCGGCGTGCGACCACATCAAGACGGCGGCGATCCACAACGGCACGCTGCCGGCAAGGCCGATCGACCAGACAAAGTTCGACCGGCGGTCGTCAGATGATAAAAACGCCGTACTCATCAACTGAACTCACGATAGCACTATCAGCAAAAGGGCAAAGATCGCAGCCGCCGCGACAGCGCATAGGCCATACTTATTCGGTGTACTGAGATCGTCCCAAAACCGAAATAAATTCATCGAACGTCTCCCATATTGGGCGAACGCAAGAGATGTTACAGATAGTGCGGGGCAGATGCCAGCGTTGAATCCAATCAGCTTTTCGCCTTGAAGCGCACGACGTCGCCTCTTTGGTGGGCGGTCAGCGCATCTGGCGCCTCGCTGCGATCGGGTTCCGGCGGCAGTTCTTCGTCGATCGAGGACGTTGCAATCGGCGTCAAATTGAGCGGCGGTACGGGGATGCCGTTGTCAAGCAGTTGTTGTTCGAGGGCCTCAATATGGGCACTCAGCTCCTGCAGGTTGTTCTCCAGCAGTCTCGTTCGCACGCCATAATCGACCCTGAGGCGGGCATTCTCGGACTGCTTGGCGTGCTGATCAAGCTGCATCTGCTTGTGCTCGTCATAGGCGCGTACAAGCTCGCCCTCGAGCGATGCGATCGTCTCGCGGGCCGCTTCGAGTTCCTGCTCGGCCTGGCCGGCCTGCATGTTGGCCCGCTTCAGCCCGGCGGTGCTGGATTGCTGGAGGATCTCAAAATCCTTGGACAGGGCGCTGAAGTCCTCCTCGATAGCTGCCCGCTCGACCCGCTCATCGAGCAGTGCCCGGCTGATCTCTTCATTGGTCTGATTGGTCGACTGCAACAGCTCTTCGCGCTCGGAGACGGCAGTTTCCAGCAGGCCGATACGGCTGCGCAGGGCACGGTTTTCGGCTGAAGCGTCCTTGGTGCTGGCGCGGTAGTCCGCATTGAGCTCGATCGCCATCTTGCTGGCACCTTCAAGCTCGGCAATGATCGATTCCGAACTCTCGATCTGGGCATTGGCCTTGGCCAGACGGGTCTTGAGATCGATCACCTGCTGCTTCAGATCACGGGACTCTTCTTCGACTGCAGTCAGACGCGCGCGAGCATCCTGGGCGGTCTCCAGCAGCCTTGTCTTGGAGGCGGCGAGCTTGGCCAGACGGGCCTCGGCTTCGGCCAGCTTTGCCTTGGCCTCGCGCCCGCCCTCGGCTTGGCTGGCTGCCGTGGCGATTGCCTCCTTGAGTTTATCCTGGAAGGTTTCGGTTTCGATCCGCAGTGCTTCCAGAACGGCAATGCGGGCTTCCAGGCTCCTGGCCTCGTCCGCGCGATCCACAGATGTGTCCGGCTCAGGCGCATTGACCGGGGTCACGGCGGCGTCCGTTTCGGGTTCCGGTTCGGCTTCGGGTTCAGGTTCTGGATCAGCTTTAGACACGGTCCCGGCTTCCGACTTAGGTTCCGGTTCAGCTTTGGCCGAGTCCGAGACCACCATAGGC
>JABDJG010000418.1 GCA_013002595.1 Hyphomicrobiales bacterium
CTGCGGACCATCCCACATCAGCTTGGACAGATCCGTGCCCAACGCACCGTCGACTTCGGCAAAGACATCTCTCGCGGTCTGAAACTCGTCGGCCAGAGCCTTGCCCATGCCAACCTGTTGGCTGCCCTGCCCTGGAAATGTGAAGGCTACACTCATGGGGCATCTTCCTCGCGATTCTTTCATAGATTTCGATTGATGCCCGGGGAGAAGCATGTCCGGGCGGGGAAAGTCAAGCTCAGGTGCTGCATGTGGATTGACATGGGGTGCAATTCAATCAAATTAGCTCCATGAAAGACGCAAACGCCCTCATCACCCGGTTGCGCGAGATGATCAGCGCAAAAGGCGGCAATCTTTACGGCGGAGAACAAGTCACACAGGCACAGCATGCGCTGCAGTGTGCGCAGTTTGCCGAGGATGCCGGTGCCACAAAGCCGTTGATCGCAGCAGCGCTGCTGCATGATATCGGCCATTTGGTAGAGCATGATTTCGAGTCCGCTCTGGAACGCGACGAGGACCGGTTTCACGAGAATCTGGGCGATGCCTTCCTGAGGCAGTGGTTCGGGCCGGACGTGACCGAGCCGGTTCGGCTCCACGTGGCCTCAAAACGATATCTGTGCGCGACCGATCCTGAGTATCTGTCCAAGCTGTCTGCGGCCTCGGTTCATTCGTTGAGGATCCAGGGCGGGCCGATGAGCGCGGCAGAAGTTGCCGAGTTCGAGGCCAACGGCAATCACCGCGACGCGGTCCAGCTGCGGATCTGGGATGACCTTGGCAAGGACCCGGCAATGAAGACCGCGAGCCTGGACCATTTTCTGGATATCGTGCGTGAAGTTGCCGAGGCGGCCTGATCGATTGACCGCAACATGCACTAGAACGGCCAGACCAGGGTCACGCCTGAAACCAGCAAGGTATATAACAACAGCTGGCGGTACTGGCGTTCATCGAAGAGATGGTAGGCCATGATGCCCAGCCGCGTGCCGGCCGCGATCGCCGGCACGGCAATGAGGGCCAGCCAGATGACGTTGGCGGTTACCAGACCGTTCCAGGCGTAAATAATCGCACCCACCAGCACGACCGTAATGTTGAACGGCTGGAAGGTGGCGCGCTGGACATCCTTGGACCAGCCGCGCAGGCTGCACCAGATGTTCATCGGCGGGCCGGGAATGCTGGCAGCGCCGCAGGCAACGCCGGCACCGAAGCCGGCCGCAGCATCTGCCGGGCGGCCACCCCGTTTGAAATGCGCCGTGCTCCGGGTCATGAGAAAAACAACGGCATAGACGACAAGAAATCCGCCAATCATCCGGCTAAGGAGATCGCCGGAAACATACAGCAGCACTGCTGCACCAGCCGGCACGCCCAGCAGACCACCGGCCAGAAACGGCCAAAAGCGCGGCCAGCTGAAAGCTTTCTTGACGACCAGGAATGATTGCACCTGGCCAACGCTGACACATAGCGCCAGCACCGGGGCGGCAATTGCCGGCGGCAGAATGTGCAGCCAAACAGCCAAAAGCACCGGGCCGGCGCCGAAACCAGCCACACCAATGGTCAGACCGCCGGCAAATCCACCGGCGACGAACATCGCCATCTCCCAGGACAACCCCAGTTCCACGACCGCATCCCCTGCCCGCGCCGTTCAATTGCGCGAGCACCATCTCGCACTGGGAAACCGGCAGGTGCAAACGCTAAAGACAGTTGTGTCTGTATTTTTTGAGGTTCTTGGCGGCGAGCCGCTTCCAGCCGGTGCCTTCGCGGCGATAGACAATGATCTTGCTGTTATTGCACAAATGATACCAGCGGCCGTAGATGAACTTCTTTCCGACGCAGCCCTTCAGGTTGGACTCCCTGAAATCCTTGTCGCCGACGAACTTGCCGTCCTTCATGCTCAGCTTGTAGGTCTTGCCCTTGAAGGAGCCGCCAACGACGGAAATCTTGCACTTGGTTGTAGCAGCGCCGGCAGCCATCGCCGATGTGGCGAGCACGGCTGCGGCAAGCATAAATTTTGTTGATTTCATATACATATTTCGCACGCACCGTCCTCAAATGCATGCCCTGTCCCGTTCCCCGGCAGGGCTTATAGACAACAACTGGGGTAAAAATGGGGCTCAGCGGACTCCACGTCAACCTGCATATCAAGCCAGCTCCTTGCGCGGCGACGGCGCGAGCGCGGTCAAGATCGAGGCGATGACACAGTAAGCGCCGCAGGCGAGCGAAATATCTTCGATCGACACACCGGCATCCATGGCAAGGCCCATCGCAGCTGGCGCAACGCCGCTTGAAAAGACCATTGCAGCCTGCGCCAAAGCCCGGATGGCGCCAAGGTTCTTGACCCCGTAGAGCTCGGCCCAAACGGCTGAGAACATGACGTGATACAGACCGGAGCTCAGCGCCATCAGGATCATGAAAACCGGAACTATCCACAGGGCATTGCCGTACCAAAGCGTGACGCAGGACAGCATGAGCGGGAACAGGAAATATCTGATCAGAGCCCGGGCGCTGAACCTGTCGACCAGCGGTCCGGCAACGATGACGGTGCAGATGCTGGCAACGGCGAACAAGGCAAAGTTGCCGGCCCAGTAGGTCAGTGACCAGCCCTTGATCTCGACAATGGTCACCTGATGAAACACAAGCCCGGTATAAATGAAAGATGGCGCCATGGCGGCCGGCAGGCGCATCCACATGCTCGGCTCGCGGAGAACTTCGGCTGTTGTGTGGTCTATACCAGTTGCCTTCAGCTTTTTGGCACCGTCTTTGCCGGGCAACGGTTCGCCCCGGCCGCGGCCGATGAGCCAGCGTATAAACGGTATCGAGACGAGCAGCATGGCAGCCGAGATCAGCCACAGATTTCGCCAGCCCATCATCACCATGATCGCAACCACGGTAATGGGGAATATCGCCTCGCCGGCGGAATGGCCAAGTGATGCAATCGACAATGCCCGGCCACGCTCGGCGGAAAACCGGCGGGCAACGGCGGTGACCCCGGTGTGGCTTGCAAGGCCCTGGCCGAACTGGCGCAGGCCAAAGAAGACGATGACCAACATGATCGGCCCGGTCAGGAACGACATCGCGACGCAGACGATCGCCAGACCGCCCAGCACCAATGCTGCCATGTCCCTCAGCCGCAAACTGTCGACGAGCCGGCCCGACCAGACCAGAATGGCCGCGCTGCCAAGCGTACCCATGGCATAATAGGTGCCGAACTGGCCGTCGGTGATCGCCAGCTCGGTGCGGATCTGGCCGCCGAACAGAGAAATGAAGAAGGTTTGCCCAAAGCTTGACAAAAAACACATGGCAAAGCCGAACAACAGCTCACGCCAGTGGGTGCGCATGAATTCAAGACTGAGCATGGAATCGCCTGTGCGGGGTGTCTAGCTCCGCATATAGAGTCGATAGCTGGATCGAATGCAACCAGATAAGCGCCGCGCTTTGCCGAACTGGTTCCAGCTTCCTATATTCCAACAAAGGTCAGTTCCCTGCTGATCGATCTGTCAGGAAAGGCAAGCAGATGACATCGAACAAGAAAGCCCGTCCAGTCGGCGTGAACCATGTTGCTCTCGAGGTAGGCGACATCGAAGAAGCGCTCAAGTTCTATGGCGAATTTCTCGAATTCACCTTACGGTCCAAGAGCGACACGATGGCGTTCATCGACATGGGCGACCAGTTCATCGCACTGGCAAAGGGCAGGAAGCAGCCGCGCGACGATGAACGTCATTTCGGACTGGTCGTGGATGACAAGGAAGCCGTGCGGCAACGGCTCGATGAAATGGGCATCGAGATCGTCTCAAGCCGTTTCCTGGATTTTTATGACCCGTGGGGCAATCGCATCGAGATTGTCGGCTATCAGGGTATCCAGTTCACCAAGACGCCACCTGTGCTGAACGGCATGGGGTTGCCGGATCTTGGCAAAACCGATGCTGCGCTCAAGGAACTGGCAGACAAGGGCATGGCGGCAGAGTAAGCACCATGCCGCCTGCACCGTCATTCCGGCGAATGCCGGACTCCAGAGTCAAACTGCAGGGGCTTCCCGCATGGCCCCTGGATCCCGATTTTCATCAGGATGACGGATTAGGAACAGATGTTACCGGCTGATCTTGATCTTCGAACGGTAGCGATTGCCGGACGAGAAGTTGTGGCGGCGCGAAGAATTGCCGAACCGCAGGGCGGCACCCTTGTTCTTGAATGAACGGTTGAACGACTTGCGCGCCTTTTTTGCACCAACGCCTTCGTATTTGACGCCGCCAAAGGTGCCATAGGCAAACGTGCGGGTTTCGGCCTGCGCCGGAGTTGCCGTCATCAAGGCAGCCGACACTGCTGCTGCGGCAAGGCCGGCGATCAAGGTGGTGTTGAATTTCATGGTCAGTCTCCTGGTTGGGTGCCCGCGGGCCCATCCCGCGTTCTCATGGAGACACAGATAGTGAGTGCGACCTCGACCTAACATGAACGGGTCATCACATCTGGGGTCACATGTTCGCGACTAGAATTTGTGCGCAGATTGACGAACGCGTGAACACTAAAGCGTGTCGCGCTTTATCATCAATCGACAAGGGCTTGGTAGACCAGCGTTCGCAGCTCCTTGCGCAGTGCATAGGTATCGGAGGGAATGAGCTGGGTCAGGTAGACCACGCTCATGTCTTCAACCGGGTCGACCCAGAACACCGTCGAAGCCATGCCGCCCCAGCCGTAATCACCGATGCTGGCCGACAGCTGAGCCCTGGCCGGGTTCAGTATGACTGAGACGCCAAGCCCGAAGCCGACGCCGGAAAAAGAGGTCTCGCACCAGGTTGCCGGACCCATGGACGCCAGATCGCTTTCGAGATGGTTTGACGCCATGAATTCAATGGTGCGCGGTGACAGCAGGCGCTCATTGCCGGCATTGCCGCCGCGGCGCAGCATCTCGGCAAACCTTTGATAATCGCCTCCGGTCGACAACAACCCGCCGCCGCCGGAGAACGTCTTCACCATTCCGGCCCGGTACTTGCTGTCGTGACCACTCTCGTTGAGGGCCATGCCGCCGTGATCATCGGGCACGTAACAACTTGCCAGGCGGTCGATCTTGTCGTCGGGCACCTCAAAGCCGGTGTCAGTCATCCCCAGGGGGGCGAGTATGTTCTGCGACACATACTGATCGAACGGCAGTCCGCTGATGACCTCGATCAGCCGGCCCAGCACGTCGGTGGCGACCGAATAGTTCCACTCCTGACCCGGCTGAAACAGCAGCGGCATACCTGCCAGCTTCTTCGTTGTTTCGGCCAGACCGGCACCGCCGGGGTTAAAGTCGACATCGGCCTTGATATAGGCCTCGCCCAGCATGCCGCCCTGGAAGCCGTAGGTCAGCCCGGCGGTATGGGTGAACAGGTTGTGGATCGTCGGTTTGACGGTGAGCGCTTCGACCTCATCGAGTTTGCCGGCGCCTTTGCGCAATACCTTGAGATCGGCAAACTCAGGCAGGAATTCTTCAATCGGATCATCGAGATGGAACAGGGCCTGCTCGTGCAGCATCATCAGGCCGACCGCGGTGACCGGCTTGCTCATGGAATAGATGCGGGCGATGGTGTCCGGCTCATACGGTTTGCCGGTTTCCACGTCGCGCTGGCCGGTGTGGCCCTGCCAGACAGGCTCGCCATGGCGCGATATCAGCGTTGCGGCAAAGGGTAGTTTGCCGGCATCGACATAGCGGGCCATCCAGGTCTGAATGCGCTCGAGGCGTTCGGGATCGAACCCCAGCTTCTTGACGTGTGCTTCAGATCTCATCTTCAACAGACCCCAAAATAAAATGCGACCGGCAAAGGTATGCCGGCCGCGTTGTTGTTCAGCGGTGCAGCCTAAGGCCTAGGCAAACCACCAGCGGCGGTAAATGTGGCCACCGTCATGGTCGTAGTTCGAGTTCAAATCGCCGTGTGCGACCTTCTTGGAGTGCGCGGTGACGAAGTTGTTGAACATCAAAACGATGATGCCGCCGTCGTCATGCAGGATCTGCTGCATTTCGGCATACATCTCGGCACGCTTGTTTTCGTCCAGTTCAGCGCGAGCCTCCTTCAACAGCTTGTTGAAACGGTCATTGCTCCAGAAGGTGTCGTTCCAGGCTGCGCCGCCCTCATAGGCCGTCGTCATCATCCAGTCGACGGTGGGACGGCCGCCCCAGTACGACATGCACCAGGGCTTCTTCATCCACACGTTCGACCAGTAACCGTCGGCTGCTTCGCGGATCACGTTGACGTTGATGTTGCAGGCCTTGGCGTGGGCCTGGATGAGCAACGCGGCATCCACGGCGCCGGCAAACGCGGCATCGGCTGCCGACAGATCGATGCCCAGCGACGTCAGGCCGGCCTTCTTCAGGTGGAACTTGGCCTTGTCTGGATCATACTGATGGATCGGCTCGGGCTGGGTTGCATACTTGATCACCGGGGCGATCGGATTGTCGTTGCCGGGGGTGCCATGACCCGACAGCACTTTCTGGACGATCTCATCGCGCTTGAAGCTGTATTTGACAGCATTGCGGACGTCGACATTGTCGAACGGTGCAATCGTCGTGTTCATCGGCGCCACATAGTGGGCAAAACCGGTGACATCATCAATCTCGATGTTCTTGTTGCGCTTAAGCAAACCAAGTGTCTTCAAATCAGGCCGGTCGATATAATGGACATCGCCTGAGTTCAGCGCGTTGGTGCGCGCGACCACGTCGGCCAGGGTCAGCATTTCGATATCGTCGAAATAGGCTTCACCGAAATAATTCGGGTTGCGCTTGGCTTTCAGGCTGACGCCAGGATCGAAATTCTCGAGCACAAATGCGCCGGTGCCAATTCCTTCTTCCCAGGCAATCTTGCCGTCGTCTTTTTCCTGATAGATGATCAGGTGATAATCTGACGTGATGTACGGGAAATCGGCACTGCCGGCATTCAATTCAAAGACCACCGTGTCGTCGCCATCGGCCTTGATGTCCTTGATCGCGCCAAGGGCAGATTTTACGGCTGACTTGGAATCCTCGCCGCGATGATGGTTGTAGCTGGCGACCACATCCTTGGCGGTCATGGTCTTGCCGTTATGGAATTCGACGCCTTTGCGCAGCTTGTAGACCCACTTGTCTGCGGTCGGAGATGATTCCCAGCTTTCGGCCAGGGCGGGCGCCACATTGTTCTTTGCATCAATTTCGACCAGCGGGTTACCGATCACGCCGGACCCGATGTCGCCGGTGAACGAGTTGTCCCAGTTGGCCGGATCAAGCGCATCGGTGGTGGCGCCGTGGCCAATACCGATCTTGAACGAGCCGCCCTTCTTGGGTTCGGCACGCGCTGCGG
>JABDJG010000423.1 GCA_013002595.1 Hyphomicrobiales bacterium
CCAATCTCCACCCCGGGAAACTCCCGCTGTCGGGCATCATGTGGGCCAAAATCAGCTCAGACCCTGTGGGTTCTTGGCCCCTTGGGTCGAGCCCAAGGGAAGCAAGAGGGGGATGTGAACAGTCCGGACATGCCCCGCTGTCGCGAAGGGAACTTCGCCGTGCACAACCGGATACCATCGGTTTTACCCCGGTTGGCTGTCAGCCGCCCAGGCAATCGCCGCTTCCAGCCGGTCATCGCCCCAGAACAACTCGCCATCGGAAGTGATGAACGTCGGTGCACCGAAGATGCCGAGTGACCTGGCCTCGTCCACGCGGTCCTTCAGAGCCTGTTTGGTGCCTGGTTGCCTGGCCTTGTCGAGCCATTCTTGCGGCTCGGTGCCGGAACGTTCGAGGGCACGAGCTGTCGCATCATCACAGGTTATGTCCTCGCCCCTGCCATATTCAGCCTCGAACAGGGCGCGGCAGAAGCCGGGCAGCCAGGGTTCGCCGGCAGCGGCCACACCGGTGCGGGCGGCGGTCAAGGTGAACTGCGGAAAGGTCTCGGGCCGGTTGAGAGGCACACCGCGCTCTTTGGTAATCCGCTCCATGTCGCGCCACATGTAACGGCCTCTTGCCGGGAACAGGTTGAACGGCGAGGTATCCCAGCCGTTGTCGGCAAAGATCGGTCCGAGCAGGAACGGTTTCCAGCTGACATCGACACCAGCCTTGCCGGCCAGCTTGTCGATCCGCATGGCCGACAAGTAGGAATAGGTCGAGGCAAAGTCGAACCAGAATTGAAGTGCGGGCATAACCGAGACAATCTCTCACTTGCTGAATGGGCATGTGACAGTATAGTGCCCGCGAATTACACCGCTCTTCAAATCAAAGGTTGTCATTCCCATGTCCGGCAGCGGCAAAATCAACAAGGTCGTGCTGGCCTATTCAGGCGGTCTCGATACATCGATCATCCTGAAATGGCTGCAGAACACCTATGACTGCGAAGTCGTCACCTTCACGGCCGACCTCGGCCAGGGCGAGGAGCTTGAGCCGGCGCGCAAGAAGGCGGAAATGCTCGGCATCAAGGAAATCTATATCGATGACCTGCGCGAAGAGTTCATGTCCGATTTCGTCTTCCCGATGTTCCGCGCCAATGCGGTCTATGAGGGTGTCTACCTGCTTGGCACCTCGATCGCCCGGCCCTTGATCGCCAAAAGGCTGATCGAGATTGCCGCTGAGACCGGCGCCGATGCGATCTCGCATGGCGCGACCGGCAAGGGCAACGATCAGGTGCGGTTCGAATTGTCGGCCTATGCCCTCAATCCGGACATCAAGATCATCGCGCCATGGCGCGACTGGGAATTCAATTCACGTACCGACCTGATTGATTACGCTGAAAAGAACCAGATCCCGGTGCCGAAAGACAAGCGCGGCGAGGCGCCGTTCTCGGTCGATGCCAACATGCTGCACTCGTCATCGGAAGGCAAAGTGCTTGAGGACCCGTGGGTCGAGGCACCGCCGTATGTCTATCAGCGCACCATCGATCCGACCGATGCGCCGGATCAGGCAACCGAAATCGAGATCGAGTTCAAGAACGGCGATGCCATTGCGCTCAATGGCAAGGCGCTGAGCCCGGCGGTGCTGTTTGCAGCGCTCAACGACGTTGCCCGCGACAACGGCGTGGGGCGTATCGATCTGGTCGAGAACCGGTTTGTCGGCATGAAGTCACGCGGCATCTACGAAACGCCGGGCGGCACGATCCTGCTGGCGGCGCACCGGGCGATTGAATCGATCACGCTTGACCGCGAGGCGGCCCACCTCAAGGACAGCCTGATGCCGCAATACGCCAAGATGATCTACAACGGTTTCTGGTTCGCGCCAGAACGCGAGATGCTGCAGGCGCTGATCGACAAGTCACAGGAAAATGTCGAGGGCACCGTCAGGCTCAAGCTCTACAAGGGCAATGTCATGGTGACCGGCCGCAAGTCGGCGAAATCGCTCTATGATGATGCGCTGGTGACGTTCGAGGACGACGAGGGCGCCTATGACCAGAAGGACGCGGCCGGGTTCATCAAGCTGAATGCCTTGCGGCTCAGGACGCTGGCGGCGCGGAACAGAAGTTCTTGAACATGTAATCCCATGCCCGGTATCACTATTGATCCAGACCGATTGATAGAAGACCTCAACACGCTTCGGTCATTCGGTGCTTGTGGCAATGGGGTCGTCAGGCCGGCATTTTCACAAGCCGATATTGCTGCGCGCAGGTGGTTGCAAGGGCAAATGGAGGCAGCCGGGCTTACGGTTCAGATTGATCCCGTTGGAAATGTGTTCGGATTGCCGCCCGGTGATGAAACGTGTCTGCTGATTGGATCGCATTCCGACAGTCAACCGGAAGGTGGATGGCTGGACGGCGCTTACGGTGTGATTGCCGGACTGGAAGTCGCGCGGGCAGCGGCTGAAGCGGGCGGCCCGCCGATCGCGGTGGTCTCCTTCCAGGATGAGGAAGGCCGGTTTGGCCCACTGACCGGCAGCCGCGTGTGGTCGAAGGCGTTGTCGCTTGCCGATGCGGACAAGCTGACGGATACATCCGGGCAGTCGCTTGCCGATGCACGCGGCGGTGCGCCGGAATTTTGTGGCTCAAGCTTCGTTTCGCCTGACCGGTTTTGTGGATTTATCGAACCTCACATCGAGCAGGGGCCGGATCTCGACGCGCATGATCAAACGATCGGCGTTGTGGATGGTATCGTTGGCATCAGGAGCGAGTTTTACCGGTTCAAGGGCCAACAGAACCATGCCGGCACCACACCAATGGCGCTGCGCCGCGATGCCTTTCAGGGGCTGGCGCGGTTCACCAACGACATCAACCGGCAATTCGCCGATATCGTGACGCCGGCGACAGTATGGACCATCGGCCATGCGGTGCTGCATCCAAATGCGGTTTCGATAATTCCCGGGTGTGTGGATTTCAGCGTCCAATGGCGTGATGCGGACGATGCAAGGCTCGATCGCATGACGGAAATAATCCGGGAGACCGGGGTTCGGGTTGCCGAGGGCTCGGGGCTTGAATTTGAGCGGTCGGCGTTTGCATCGATTTCGCCTACCCGGACCGATCAGCGCCTCATGGAGCGGATCGCTGCCGGCGCACAGCAAAAAGCACCCGGCAAATGGCGGCATATGCCATCCGGCGCCCTGCATGATGCAGCCAATGTTGCACGGCTGATGCCGGTTGCGATGCTGTTTGTGCCATCCATCAACGGCATCAGTCATGACTTTGCCGAAGACACGGCGGTGGAAGATCTGATTGTGGGCGCCGAGGTCCTGGCCGGCAGCGTTTGCGAGGTTCTCTGACAGGGCGCTGAAACGCTCAAATTACGGACGCAAGCGCGCCATTGATGTGCAGGATGAAATTTTCTCTTGACCTCAAGTTAGGTTGAGGAATTACGATGGTGAATTCCATTGCCTTTGGAAAGGATCAGTCATGCAAACACCCGTGTCGCCTCAGCACACAAAAGCGAATTGGCAAAAGGCCATCTCGCTGGCCAAACTCGAAGAACGTACCAAGGCCATCGTGAAGCTCGATGGCAAGCAGATCCTGGTGCTGCTGTCAGAAGGGAAAATTTACGCCTTCAACAACCGTTGTCCGCACGAAGGTTTTCCACTCGCCGAGGGAACGCTCAGCGAGGGCTGCATCCTGACCTGCAACTGGCACAGCTGGCGGTTCAATCTGGAAGATGGCGAAACACTGGTCGGCGGCGATACCCTCAGGCACTATCCGCATGACATCCGCGATGGCGATATCTGGCTCGATGTCAGCGATCCGCCGCCCGAGGCGTTGCGCGCCAAGGCGCTGGCGGGTCTGCGCGAAGCATTTGACGAACATGACTATGAGCGTATCGCCCGCGAACTGGCGCGGTTTGAACGGGCCGATGGCGATCCGCTCGAGGCACTGACCCATGCGCTTGAATGGGCCATGGACGGGCTTGAATTCGGCACCACGCATGCCCAGGCAGCGGCGCCGGACTGGCTGGCGCTGAGGTCGACCATTGCCGCCGGCGATGCGACCGACAGGCTGATACCGGTTGTCGAAATCATCGGTCATCTGTCGTGGGATGTGCTGATGCAAAAAGGGCCGTTTCTGATCCCGGCGGATGAAGCAGAACAGTTCGATGCGGATGTCTTTGAACAGGCGATTGAGGATGAGAATGAGCCCCTTGCCTTGGCGCAGGCGCGCGCCGGGTTGCGGGCGGGCGGCGGTCAACTGCTGCGCGCGCCGCTGGAGCGGGCATCGCTGCGCCATTACCAGAATTTTGGCCATTCGGTCATCTATCTCGACAAGGCCTATGAGCTTGCCGGCATTTTGGGGGGCAGGGCGGACGCTGCCCTGTTGCTGCCACTGGTGCGGTCGCTGTGCCAGACGGCGCGCGAGGATCTCATCCCCGAGTTCAGGGCCTACGGACCGGCGCTGGCCGCCTGGGACGGCACCGGCATGGATGCGCCTGATCCCGGCTCGTTCCGTGGCAAGGGCGTCGATGCCGCTTTAAAGCTGGTTCGGGCGTCGTCGGGCCGGCGCCAGGCATTGTAC
>JABDJG010000439.1 GCA_013002595.1 Hyphomicrobiales bacterium
CGCCCTGTTGATGTGCGTTGCAGGCATCCCCGCAAACAATGGCCAAAAACTCGCGACGACTCTGGCGGGCCTCACAGCGGCTGGGCTGTTGACCCAACACGGACGTGGGCCGGACACAATCTACGCCTTCAAACACGCCCTCGTTCAGGAGGCCGCTTATGAGATCCTGCCCAAGAGCCGCCGCGTGCGGCTGCATCATCAGATCGCCACGGCACTTGAGCTGCTGGCCGATGAATCTAAAGACATCCGCCCCGAGACATTGGCGCACCACTTCTTTCTGGCTGAAGAATATTACAAGGCGTGTGAGCACTGGTGGCGTGCAGCAATAGAAGCACGTCAAAACTCAGCCGATACCGAAGCGGTCGCCTTTATCCATGCTGCGCTTGACGCAAACTCCCGGCTACCGGAAAGCAATGCCAGCAGGGACCGCGAGATAGAATTGCGCGAGGATCTATATGTGCCGTTGCAGGTGACAAGCTGGGGGTCCCCAGAAATAGCGCAAAACGTCGAACGCTTGCGCGAATTGCGCATGCAGCGCGGCGACCGCGAGGAGTTGCTCGATATTCTGCATGCCCTGTCAGGCTACAATATTATATCGGGCCGCATTTCGGCCGCGCGCAAACTTGCCGAAGAAATTCTCGACCAGTACGGACAAAAGGACGAAGTTGCCCGTGTGCTTGGCCTTCGTGCCATGGGTATGTGCAGTTTTCTGTCCGGCGAGCCTGATGAGGCTATTGCGGAGTTCAAACAGATCATCTCGCTGTGCGACCACATCGATTTGAATCGCATGCGCCAATTCTATCAGGCTGACACGGCTTTGATCGCCCACTGCATGATCTGTTGGGCGCTTGCACTCAAAGGCGAGCGCGAGGACATGACCGCCGCTCTTGCAGCTGTCGAGCCCATGATCGAGGCCTGCTCGGATCGCTGGTCCAGCGCATACTCCCTCATCGTTTTAGCCTCAACCCACCAGACCGCCGGCAATGTCGATCAATGTCTGGAGTTTGTCTACCGCGGAATTCCAATCGCTGAGGAATGTCGGTCGGACTACTGGATAGGCTGGGGCGAAGTCCTCAGAGGATGGGCAGTGGCGCGCAAGGGGCACGTGAGCCAGGGGAGCAGTGAAATAACCCAGGGGCTCGACAGATACTGCGCAACCGGCTCCAAGCAAATGATACCATACGCCAAGACCTTGCTGGCCGACGCGTTGCTGGCCTCAGGACAAACCGTCGAGGTGCTTGAGATCATCGATGAACTGACCTTCAATCGTGAACCGGAAGAGGTCCGATTTGTCGATTCAATGCTCAAGAAATTGTCTCGCCGGGCAAAAGCCCGCAAGAAAAAGGACAATGCAAGGAAGGCGTAAAGCCCGTCACCGATAGAGCACAGGATAAGCATCGCGCTGATGATGCCGGATAAAATGACAATTCTCGACGGTTCCATGGGAACAGCTTTGCGTGATTTCGGCGTTGAGGTGCCCGACTACCGGAAATCGGTCTGGTCTGCCCTGGCGCTCATCAAGGCCCCTGACATCGTGCAGCAGCTTCATCATGACTATATTTGCGCAGGAGCCGATGTAATCACCACCAGCAACTACGCGGTCACGGTGAATTCACTGGCAACTGAGGGTTTGGAACATCGCCTCACCGAATTGACGGAGCTGTCGTGCCGATTGGCGATTGCTGCACGCAATCGGGCAAACATGCCGGTTCGACTGGCCGGTTCCCTGCCCCCACTTAACGTCAGCTATCGTCCTGATATGGTCGGTCCTTTCAAACAGCTCGTACGACAATACCAACAGCTTGCTGAATTGCTGGCACCGTATGTCGATATATTTCTGTGCGAAACCATGACCACCATTTCAGAAGCCCGCGCGGCTGCCGGTGTGGCGAGCCGCTTCGGCAAACCGGTTTGGCTGTCATTCTCACTGGAAGACGACAGCGGTTCGCTGCGCAGTGGTGAGCCTCTCGCGCAGGCGGCTCATGAGCTGTCTGATCTCGGGTTGGACGCTGTCTTGATAAACTGCTGTTCGGCGAGAGCCGTCAAGAAAGGCCTGCCGCAGTTGCGCGCGTTTAATGTTTCTGCGCTCGGTGCCTATGCAAACCCCTTCCGCCGCGATCCTCCAGATGATCACACAACCTCGGGCAAAGCCAACCGATTGTGCCCTGACGAATATCTTCAGATTGCAGAGCAGTGGGCCAAACAAGGCGCATCCATCATCGGCGGATGTTGCGGCACCGATCCGGAATACATAGCTGCGCTCAGAACCCGCTGGCCCACATCATGACTCGGCAGTTTCAAATTAGTTGGGAGTAAGTCACCGTGAACCTGGAACCAGACCGCTTTGTAAACACAAAAGTTTCCATCGGCGTTGTCGAAGGCAAGGGGCGTACGGTTCTTGCAGCCCAGGACCTGGAAGCCGACGAACTGATCGTTAGTGCACCAGTGTTGGTTCTAAAAGGTATTGAGCACTATTTGATGCGCATAATGCCGTGCATCAATCACCTGTTCACCTGGCCGCGCCCACAAATGCAGGGCGGCGACACAGCAGCGATCGCGTTCGGTCTGGCAAGCCTGTGCAATCATTCCAATACACGTGCCAACGCCAAAGTCATTCCGGACTATGAACAGGAATGCATTGATCTGATTGCGACGTCCAAAATCGAGGCCGGCAGGGAAATTCTCATCAAATACAAGGGCCCGCCAGCCGGCCAACTGGTTGAAAATACGCCCATCACCATGTCCATGTCGACGCGAATTACTGACTGAACAGTCCCTGGAGCGGTGTTTAACGCCACCCGGGAAACCAATCAATTCCCATGACAATTGAATTTTTTCCCGAATTGTGTATACTTGACGCCACGAGACTTTCGCAGGCGTCATGAGGGGATTACCCGATGAAACGTGTTGCATTTGTCGCAATTCTCGCTGTTCCAATTTACCTCACTGGTCCGGAGCTGTACCGATCGGAGGATGCCCATGCGCAATCCCGGTTGCCGGCATACCAGCTGTTTTGGCGAGACCAGAATTTGAATGAGGTCGTGAAAGACAAGGATACGCTTGAAAAGCTGATCCGCGAAATGTTCTCGGGGCAAGAGGATTCTGGCACGACTCCGCCGGTGACCGAGATCATTCAAGACCTTAAGGGCAAGATTGGCAAAGGCAGGAGCGCATTTGGCGACGACGACGGAGATGGCTATGTCCCTGGTCAGATACTATGGGGCTTCAACGGCATTGCCGCACGTCAGGTCATCAATGTTGCCGACAGAATTTTCAATGGAACCGGAGAAATCTGCGAAGTCAAAATTGAAGGCGATATCGCCGGATATTATTTTAGCCATGACAATTTCACCGGGTTTCTTGCAGTAAAAACCCATAGCTACAATCAGTGTCCGAATGACGTGCCGACCAACATCAAGAACCATGAATGGTTCATTTTTGTCAGCCCTGGTACCTATAGCGTACATACCAAGGGTGGTGACCCGGCCAACCCGTTCCCCGGCACGATGGAGCTGCCAGATGACGTCGTGACCGAACTGGATGGCGGCGCCATGGATCATTTGACCCACAAGCTTTTCGCTAAGGGCGAAGGCATTGAAATATTGGCGGTCTATGAGAACGGCACATTGCTGGACAGAACCAATGAACTCTATGAAATCGACGCGAATAGTTGCATTGACATGTTCTTCGATCGTTTTCCGCCGGAAACCAACCCACCAGCATGGCCTAACCACTGTCTGGGACGATGTGAGACACCGCGTATTGTAGCGACGATGTGAAGAACTGATCTGGCGGCAATGTGATAATTCAGAGTGGACCCCTAGACAAAGCGGCTCCTCAATAGTCAATAATCCCTACGGCTTCTATCCAGCTCAGCAGCGCGCCCTGGCGTCAGACCCCCAAAGGTCGCCTCATCGATTCTGTCTGGTGGTTTGAAGATAAACTAGATCCAATCAGCAAAAGATGCAGATTGCATGACCTCCGCTTCGCCCCCAGCATCGGATATTCACACCGGCATTGCCGGTCACAGGGCGGTTGCAATTCGTGCACGCAGCCGCGCCAGGGCCTCGGGCGTGTCGGCATCTGCAAAGATTGCATCGCTGCCGGCATCGCATTCTGCGATCTCGCCTGCATGGCCTGACAACAGCTGACGCGCGCCCTGATCGCCTTTCAGCGCCACAAGATCGGCAAAATGCGCCCTGCCCCACAAAACCGGATGCCCGCGGCGGCCGCCGTGCACCGGCACGACGATGGTCTTGCCCTTGCCGGGATCGAAACCATCGATGATCTGATCGATGACATCGCCGCCGATCAGCGGCATGTCACCCAGAAAGATCAGTGCCGCCGCGACGTCTAGCGGCAGACCGGCAATTCCGGCTGCCAGGCTTGTCGCCATGCCTTCGGCAAATTGCGGGTTGTAACATGGCTTTACCGGCAGGCCTTGAATCAATTTCTCGACATCGCCTGCCTGATGGCCGGTCACCACCACAACCGGGTCCGCCTGCGATGCCAGCACATTGTCCAGCGTATGCCGCAGCACCGGTTTTCCACCGAGATCGGCCAAAAGCTTATTGCCCTTCGCCATTCGCGACGACAGGCCCGCCGCCAGGACGATTGCGGCAACCTTCATCTTGGCCCCGCCTCGCGCGGCGCCGGCCGGCTGGCGATTTCCTTGAGCAGTCCGCCGACCCCCATGCCCATGATATCGCCCGATGTCACATCAAGCCCGGCCAGGATGCGGGCCAGCACCCAGTCAAACCCGTTGACCTTGGGCGAGCGGGCGCACGACGGCACCCCGATGACGTCGATCGCGCCCAACCGGCCCAGCATCATCAGGTTGCCCGGATCAACCGGCATCCCCAGATGCACAACCTCGCCGCCGGCCTCAACCAGACCGGCCGGGATCACGTCCTTGCGGTCGGCGATCGCAGAGGCACCGAATACCAGCACCAGATCGTGCGCTGGGGCGGCGGCGGTAATGGCCGCTGCAACGGCCTCGATGCGATGTTCGGTGATCTTGACCTCATCGAGCGTGCTGCCGAGCGCCTCAAGCCGCCCGCGCATGGCCGCTTGTGACTTCTCGTGCAGGCTCGCCTTCATGCCCGGCACGCTGGTCATGATCAGCGCAACCTTGCGGTTTTCCAGCGGCTGGACCGATAATGCCGGCTGATCGGCCAGGATATCCAGCGCGATATCCAGCACCCCCCGTTTGACCGCATATGGGATCACCTTGACCGTGGCCAGAATCTGCCCGGCGCCGGCCACCTCGAACGCGCCGACCGTTGCCACCGTCAGGCTTTCATCGATGAGATTGAGCTGGTTAATCCGCTGCACATCGATGCACGCAACCCCGTCGAGCGCGCTCATGATGTTGGCCCGCCCGGTCGCGGCATCGCGCACCCGGGTATTGTCGCCGGCAAGCGCGCCGGCAATTATCTGAGCGGCTTCGTCCTCGCCGACATCGTCCGCTTCGAGCTGCGCCACATAAACGCTGCCAATCCCGCCGTCTGCCAGTTCCGCAATGTCGCGTTCACTCAGGACCCGGCCCTTCTTGAACACCCCGCCGGTATGGCTGACCGAATGGGCAAGAATGGCGCCGAGCGCCTGGCCAACCGGGATCTCGCCAAACTTCATCGCCCGTGCCCGCCCTGGCGCAGGGCGCCGATCACCTCGGCCATGATCGATATGGCGATTTCCGGTGCCCCGCGCGCGCCGATATCAAGCCCGATCGGCCCGTGAATGCGATCAAGGTTGTCAGCCGAAACGCCCGCCGCCGTCAGCCGCTCAAGCCGCGAGCCCTGCGTGCGCCGCGAGCCCAGCGCACCGATGTAAAAGCACTCCGAGGCCAGCGCTGCCAGCAATGCCGGATCATCGATCTTGGGGTCGTGGGTCAGCGCCAGAAACGCCGTGCGGGCATCCAGCGCCATCTGCGGCAACACCTCATCGGGCCACTCGGGCCGCACTTTGATTCCGGCAAACCGCTCCTCACTCGCAAAGGCGCCGCGCGGATCGATGACGGTCACGTCATAACCGGCCGCCGCGGCAATCGGTGTGACACACTGGGCGATGTGCACCGCGCCAACGATGATCATCTGCAGCGGCGGATTGTGGATCGAGACAAAGACCTCGCCGGCCGCGCTCTGGTGGACACCGCTGCGATCGAACCGGAAGCCGTCAGCCAGCACATCAGCAAGCGCATCGCCGGCCGCATCGCGTGCCTCGACCACCCGCTGGGCGCCCGACGCCAGCTCGGTGACAACGGCAAGCGCCCGGCGTTCTGCCCTTGCCGCCAGCACGGTCTTCAGTGTCAATCTATCCATTCAGCGCCTCGACCAGCACACGGATCTTGCCGCCGCATGCCAGGCCAACCTCCCAGGCGGTCTCGTCGGCGACCCCGAACGCCAATACCTTCGGCGCACCGTCCGCGATCACATCGAGCGCCTCGGTCACCACCGCGCCCTCGACACAGCCGCCCGATACAGAGCCGATGAAATTGCCCTCGCCATCGATCGCCAACTGCGATCCGACCGGCTGCGGCGCCGACCCCCAGGTCTCGATCACCGTCGCCAGCGCCACGCTACGCCCCTCGTCAAGCCAGTCACTCGCCTGCTGCAGTATGCTGCTCATTGCCTGGTCCAACTTGTATTCAGCATTAAATATCCGCCTTTCTCGGGCTTGACCCGAGGACCCAATCTTCACCACGAGAACTGCCGACCGTCAAAACCGCTATCCTTGCCCCATTCCCCACGTTGGCGATTGGGCCCTTGAGTCAAGCCCAAGGGAAGCAGTTTGGCGGGATGGAACGAAGTTCGCAACTTTCCAACTCATCACTCATCACCGCGTTCATCTAAGCTGCCGCCCTGGACAACCAGCCGCGTGGATCATGCCGGGCGTTGCCGCTGAACGACAG
>JABDJG010000453.1 GCA_013002595.1 Hyphomicrobiales bacterium
ATGCGAGGGTACCCTGTGGGTGGTTGGGCGGGGGAGCGGGCCGGTGCCGATTCACATCAAGCGCATTGCGGTTTAGCTACCGGCCAGCACCTCTGACGCCTCTGTAAGATGCTTGAGTGTGATGTTGTAATCACCGGCTTCCAACCGGATATGATGTGCCTTTTTCAAGACATCGGCATGGGTAAACCCGTCCGGCGGATCAAACTTGTAACAGGCCAGCTCCAACAGCTGACCCAACGGCTCACGAAAATAGATCGAATCCATGAACCCCCGGTCAACCTCGCCAGATGAGGCAAAACCAGCTTCTTTGAGCCGCTCAACGGCTTCATCATAGGCCTCGCGCGTCACAATGAACGCCAGATGGTGCAATGTGCCGATGCCCATCGGATTGGGCGACTGGTCAACCTGGCGGTCCTCGCTGGTAAAGATGGTGATCAACCGTCCATCGCCGGGGTCGAAATACAAATGATTGACCGATGGCTCGTCAAGATTGGGCTGCTCGAACACAAACGGCATCCCCAAAATGCCCTCCCAGAAGTCGATGGACGTTTGCCGGTCGGCCCCGTTCAGGGTGATATGATGTACGCCCTGCGTGTCGATAACGCTCATTGCGTAGCCTTTCTCATAGTTTGGTCGCCGGTGCAGGCGGTGTGTACTGCTGGCGGGCAACCTTGGCTTCACGGTGTGAGATATAGGTTGCGGCCCCAATAATTACAGCGGCACCAAGAAACACGTATGGATCAAGCGCTTCCCCGAACACCAGCAGCCCAAGCAGTGCAGCCCAAACCATTTGCAGAAAGCCAATCGGTTGGGTGACGGTGATCGGCGCTGCCCGGAAAGCACGTGTCAACGTATAATGGCCCATCGTTGCAAATACCGCTGTCAGGCTCAGCCAGAAGACCTCTTCCATCGTCGGTGATCGCCACTGATAGATCGCCCCGGGCAACAACGTCAGCGTACAGAATACAGACAGCATATAGACAATAAACGCCGGATCCTCATCGCGGGTCAACTTCTTGGCAAAGATGAATGAAGCTGCAAACAACGGCGCCGCGCCCAGCTGCGCCATCTGGCCAAGTGAGATTTCCGAAAATCCCGGTCGCAGGATAATGAGCGCCCCAACAAACCCGGCCAGCACCGCGGCGATCCGCCGGGCCTGCAGTTTCTCGCCAAGAAACAGCGCGGCGCCGATGGTCACAAAGATCGGTGAGGTATAACCGATCGCCGTTACTTCGGCGATCGGAATACGCGCCATGGCATAGAACCACAGCATGACAGCAGCGCCGTGAACAATGCCGCGCACGGCAAACATCGCCATCTTGCGGCCACGCGGCATCCTCGGCCGCAGTCTGAACAGCACCGGTGTGATCATGACCAGACCAATCGCATACCGGATAAAGGCCGCCTCGATCGCCGGCATATCAGACCCCAGATGCCGAACGATGCCCGTAACACAGACAAACAAAAGTCCGGTCAGCACCATCCATCCGATACCCTGCATGGTCTCGTTGTGACTGGCGGTCTGGGCAAGTGACATATGGGGAAATCTCTCAATGAAGCAGATTGTGGACTATGCGACGGCACCCGGCTGCTGAGCAACACCGTTGCCGCATGACGGCTATGCTCTGTGCTCATGATCAATGTGCCGGAAATTGATCCAGAACAATTCGCGTTGATCTGCAATCAACCAAAGTGAATCAGGGTTCCAATTAGCATGGAGATTTTCTATGGGCTGCAAGCAATCCTCACTAATAACCGTGTTCGTTCTGGCCGCCACTGTCGTATTGCCGGCCTCGCTGGCCTGGTCGCAGTCTACGGTGCCTGCAGACATCGTTTCAGCCGGCAAGGCCGACTTCATGACGTATTGCGCCACCTGTCATGGTCGCAAAGGTGTCGGCGATGGACCGGTTGCAAATCAGTTGATCACCAACCCGGCAGATCTGACACAGTTGAAAAGCGGCAACGGCGGCACTTTCCCTGAAGACCGCGTGCATATGGCCATCGACGGCCGCAAAACCGTCTTGAGCCACGGCACCCGGGATATGCCGGTCTGGGGCAATTGGTTCAAATTCGTTGCCCGGGCCAGTGACCCTACAAAAGTAGATGACGAAACCGCCGAGATCATCGCCGCGCTGAGAGTGCAGGGCCTCATTGAATACCTGAAGACAATCCAGAACGACTGATCCTAGAGCGCGATCGCCCTCGAACATATTGACGACGATCAGGACGCGCCAGCTGACGGGAATGCCTTTTCCGGCGCATAGTTGGCAAAGCTCTTGAGCATTTGGGCGTTGCACTCGTTTTGCCACTTGGACCCGGGAACGACGGCAGCAGCGCATGTGTACTTACGCCGGTATTCCGCGGTGCGTTCATTGTCCTCAATGGCAACCGCTGCAATGCCGGCAACGACCCCCTTTTGCCGCTCGACCAGACGTATGGCGCCATCCATCGTACCGCCGGTCTCCACCCACTGGTCGACCAGCAGAACCCGCGTGCCGGCGGCAAAGGCCGGCAGACGCATTTCCATATCCTGTGTCCGGCCGGAGTAATTCGTGAACGAGACGTTGTCTGTGTCGACACAGAGCTTGCCAGCCTTGCGGATCGGTAGGAATCCGATACCTCGCCGGGTAGCAAGCGCGGCGCCAAGCACGAAGCCCATTGCATCGAGTCCTGCAACCACATCACACTCAACATCGGACAGGTCGGCTTCAAGATCATCCAGCAGGTCGTGGAAAGCTGCCGCATTGATGTAGATCGAGGTCGGATCCAACCAGGCGAACTTCTCGCCTTTGGTGTTCGGCGACATGATCGAAAGATACCACCGGTTGTCGCGCGGCCCCTTGCCTGTTTGTAATTCAGCCATCCTTGCCTCCTCCCAGACGGTTGGCGGTCTCGATCAAGCGCGCCAGCCTTGTTGGATCAATATTGTAG
>JABDJG010000457.1 GCA_013002595.1 Hyphomicrobiales bacterium
GATCGAAGGCGAGCGCCCGCGCATCACCGCGATCTTCACCTACGATGAGCAGCCGGACCGCATTGCCAGCGATGAAATCAACATCCGCATCTATGGACAAAGGGCGGCACGCATACTGGCCGAGCGCCGGCAGGCGCAATGATTGAAATCTCCGGCGGCGGTGAGGCTGATTAACCGATCCAGCCCTTGCGCCCGGCCCGCATTGCATACCAGAACAGGAACACTGCCACCACCAGCGGCAGCACGATCATCATGAACACCTCAAAGGGGCTGAAGCCGGCTGTCGAACCGGCAATGCGAATGCTGTGGACCATGGTCAAGACCACGCCAAGCAGCGACGCGATCAGCAAATATTCCGCCGCCGATTTCCTGAGCAACAACAAAAGGCAACCGAGCGCGCCGCCGAAGACGGCGATCGCAAAGCCGGCAGTGGCCCATAAGGGCCGGCCGACGATGATCGCACGATGGGTTTCGGGAAACGACGCAACCATGTCTGCATTCATCTGCAGGAAGAAATTCACGCTGGCGAGCCCGTTCCAGATCAGGCCGAAAACACTGATCGCCCAAAAGCTCCAGTGAACCCGCACCACGTTTTGCTCGCTCATAAATATCCCTTTCACCTGCAGGCCGGAATACGCCAGGATGGCAGACTGGACTGCGGCCAGGGATAGTGTGGCAGGCCTTGCGGGTTGTCGGCAAGGCCTGCCATGACGTTCAGGTTACCTGATTTGCTTGATCAGCATCCGGCCGTTCTCGTCGACGAAATAGAATTCGCCCTTTTGACCGACCTTGAGGGTTTCAAGCATCTCCGGTTTGGCGACCCGGAAGATCATGCGCATGGACGGCATCTCGAGATTGGTGATCTCCTCATGGCGGATCGTCACTTTACCGAGTTCCTTGTCGACCTTGGTGACTTCGCCCTTTGTCCAGACCGGTTCAACCGCCATCACAGGCGAGGTGGTGACGGTGCCGGTCAGCACAACGGCCACTGCTGTGGTTAGTATCAGACGTTTCGATTCAATGTTCCTGGTGTTTACAGTTGGATGTTCGTACGCCGCCGGTCAGCGGTTGGTGCCGATTTCGTTGCCACTGGCATTGTGAATGGCGAGTTGGGTACTTGATACCTGGCGGTGGTCCAGAGCGGCAGCACCGGATGCCTCCACGACAACCTGGCCTTTCATGCCCGATTCATAATGCCCGGGGATCAGGCAACCGAATTCGAACGTTCCCGGTTTTGAAAAGGTCCACACGATCTCTGCGGTCTGGCCTTCGTTGGCGTGCGCCATATAAGGCTCGGCATGCTCCATGTTGGGGAATTTCTGCATCATGAGGGCATGTTTCTCCAGGTCCTCGGTGCGGCCAAGCACCATTTCGTGGAGTATCTCGCCGGGGTTTTCGACGAGGAAACGGATGGTTTCACCGGCCTTGATGCGGATCGCCGATGGATCGAATTTCATCTCGTCACTCATCGTGACATTGATTGTCCTGGTTACCAGGTTCGGATCCCCGGTCTTACCGAATTCGTTTTCGACCTGGTCCAGGTTGGCAGGTACGAACTTCTTCTTGACGTGTTTGTTTTCGCCGTGGGCAAATGCCGGGCCGGAAAACAGCGCCAGCACAATGCCGGCAATAACAATATTTTTCATTTCAAGTCTCCTAGAGTTTGAATGCGAGTTCACAAGTTTCGAGTCGAATTAGGGGGCTTTCAAAACGATTGACCGTTAAACAGCGCGATTGTGGGCGCAGCGATCCGTTTGGGATCACGTTCCATTTGCAGGTGGCCACGTTGTGAAAGTCTGAACCAGGCAGCCAGCCGGAAAGCAGGCGCACCTGGAGTCTAAACGTGTCAGATGGCGGTATCGGGAGGGGGCGTTGGCAGACCCAGAAGGGCAACCTTGGGTGTTGCAGTCCTGGTTGGGTCATAGAGCCGGGCGACATCGTCGCTGCCGAGCAGGGCAACAGAAAACTTTGCCGCAATGGAGCACACGGCGTTGCAACACACATCGGCAGTGCCGTGCTCGTGCGGCGGGGCATTGGCGTCATCGGCATGGCCGACACCAGAAGAGTGTGCCAGACAGTCAGCATTTGCGCTTTGTGCCGCATCGGCGCCGATTGCCGTATCGTTGCCGGCCAGCGGGTCGGCGACCGATGAATGCGCAAAGACCATCACGCTTTGGGACAGGACCCAAAACGCTGTCAGGAGGACGGTCAATGCGCGCTTGAATTTCATGCGGTGTCGCCTACCAAATGGCCGGGCAACTGGCAATTGCAAAATTCACCGAGGAAAGCAAGTCTTTGTGAATTGAGTGCCATAATTTCTACCAATTGTCTCGCTCGAGACGATTTGCCCGACATACAGTCTGAAGGGCACGCGTTTAAATTTGGTTACTAAATGGTGAATCTACCGTTCGGATATGAACGCGGCGTGAATATGGCGCCTGAACGAGATGCGGGCGGGCTACCAGTTGAATGTGATTGCGGTCTGGCCAAGACGTTTGCGCAGTTCGGCGTTGTCGTCGACGCTGTCGAGCGGGCGGATGGCTGCATCGATACGTCTGGCTGCATTGTAGCCCTGGGCCGATAATTCAGTGGGTTCATAGCCGTAAGCGGCCTGGAAGGCCGACCTGAAACCGACGCGATCTTGCGGCAGCCGGCCCGGGACCAGCGCGATAGCGCCATCGCCTGCCATGGTGGCGATCGCCGCACGGGTGCTTTTACCGGCACCGATCGATACGATGATGTCGATCGACTTTTCCTTGAGAATGGACCTCAGTTTTTCAAGGCTGTCGGCCTTATGGACATAGACATCGAGGCCGCCAAGATGCCCGTCAGCCTTGTTGTCCGGGTGGTTGTCGCGCTCCTGCGTCGCCAGCATGAAACCGTCGGCAATCTGTCGGCCGGCGTTTTCGGATTGGCCGGGCGAAGGGATGACCAGCGCAACATGGAAGCTGTGAGCCAGCGCCGGGCCGGCCTGCAGCAGGCAGAATGCAGCCAAGATGATGCTGGTGATGCGCAATTTCATGTGACGGTAAGCGTGAGACATTCACGAAGCAACGTCATCACAACGTTTCCAGACCTCCGGCGCCAACGTCTTTTCCTCAACTGAATCGATTCTGTAGCGAATGTGCGCGACCTTGGCGCTCACCAGCACCATGTCGGCCTCTTTGCCGCCATTCTTTTCGATGGCGGGGATCTTGAACACGTAATGATGGGCATCATACTCGCCCTTGATCCAATTGCCGCCGGGGGTGACGACGTACTCGCCATCAATCTTGATACGCCGGCCATCTGCAGAGCACCACTGGCCATCAATGATATCGGCGCGCACGGTCTGGCTCAGCATGGCGGTCGCGATGATGACAACTACACATTGGGCGAGTTTGCGCCCGGTTCCCAAGATACCACCCTCCGGTTACGCTCGTGATCGATAGCGTAGGTTCAATTGCCGACATGAACAAGAACAATCGCCGACCGGGCGCCAAACCGGTGATGTGGCCGGCAAGGGACGGTCGGCCATTACGGCCTTGCCGCGGGCGAAGCTGCCGCCGGGTGCCGGACAAGCGCGGCGCGCATGGATACGGCCTCGGCAACGACATCGTGACAGCCGTCCGGCAGCTGGCAAGGCTTGCATTGAGACGACAACGAATGCACCGTTCCCCTGCTGCTGCAGGCGGCGGGAATTTAATGTGAACGGTCATTTTCATGGCTTTGTAAGATCAGGATCATTGTTTTTGATGCCAAAGTTGGGCCACCAGCGATCAGGCGATCTTGATGACCACATCCACGCCGCTCAAATGCGATTCCAGGTGACGGCGCAAATCGGCAAAACTTTCCTGCGCCTCGGCGAACGACTGGTTCGCGGCTGGCAGCAATGTCAGCTCAACGAACAGATTGCATCCGGCTCGGCGCGCCCGCATGTCCTGCAATCGCGCTGCATCGATCTCCAGCTCGTTCAGCAGCCGGATGATGTTGGATTCCTCGCATGGATCAAGCGGGTGATCGACGAGATCAAGCGCCGCTGACCAGAACAAACCGGCGCCCGATACGAGCAGGACAAGCGCTACAAGAAGCGCGCCCAGGGATT
>JABDJG010000494.1 GCA_013002595.1 Hyphomicrobiales bacterium
ATCGCCTGTGAGCCGCCAACCGGTTTGCCCGGTTTTTCAAGGCGGTGGCCACGGGCGGCGAGCTGTGCCCTGATCTCTTCGGGCACCGTGGATTCGATCTCGACCTCACCTGAGAACGGGTCGACCATTGCGCGCGGACGGTCCATGGCCTGCTGGATATCGAGACCGTAATCGAAAAAGCCGGTCAGGAACTGCATGTGGCCGAAGGCCTGATACTGGCCGCCCATGACGCCGAACGGCATGACCGCCTTATCACCCTTGGTGACCATGCCGGGGATGATCGTATGCAGCGGCCGCTTGCCGCCTTCGATGCAGTTCGGACTGGCAGGGTCGAGCGAGAAGCCCATGGCTCGGCTGTGCAACAACACACCGGTGTTCGGCTCGGTAAGGCCCGAGCCAAAGCCCTCGAACAGTGTATTTATGAGACTGCAGGCGTTGCGGTCCTTGTCAACCACGCAGATGTAGACAGTGTCATTGTGGCGTGGCAGGTCGACATCGAGCGGCGGCTCGGCGGCCTTTGCCGGGTCAATCGCCGCACGCATGCGCTCGGCATACTCAGGCGATAACATTTCCTCGACCGGCACATCTGCGTAGGCCGGGTCGGCCAGATAGAGGTTGCGGGCGCGGTAGGCCAGGCGGCAGGCTTCCAGTTCGGTGTGGATACGCTCGAGCGTGATCGGCCCGTCTTTTTCCGGCTCATAGCCGCTCATGATGTTGAGCAGCAACAAGGCGATAACGCCCTGCCCGTTCGGCGGGCATTCATGGACCTGGTAGCCGCGGAATTCGGTCGAGATCGGTTCGACATAGATGCCCTCTACGGCGGCGAAATCGTCCATCGTGTGCAGACCACCCTTGGCCTGGAGGTAATCCACCAGGTGTTGGGCAATATTGCCGTGATAGAAGGCATCGCGGCCATTGTCGGCAACGGTCTGAAGTGTTTGGGCAAGGGCGGGCATACGCATCATCTGACCCACGGCCGGTACCTTGCCGCCGGGCAAGTAGACCTCGGCCGTGCTCGGCTCCCTGGCGATCAAGTTCGCGCAGCCGGTAAAATCAGCATGGACGCGCGATGAAACCGGGAAACCATCACGGGCATAGGCAATCGCCGGCTGCAGCAATTCGCCAAGCGACATGGTGCCGTGATCGCGAACCAGCCTGTTCCAGCCATCGATGGCCGACGGGACAGTTACCGAATGCGGCGTATGCTGCTCGATCTCGGTTATGCCATTGTCCTTGTACCACTGTGCGTTGGCAGCTTGTGGCGCCTTGCCGGAGCCATTGAAGGCTACAATATCGGCAGAGCCCTTTGGCGCGAACAGGCTGAAGCAATCGCCGCCGATACCGGTCGAGCCGGGTTCCACAACACACTGCACCGCGCAGGCCGCCACAGCTGCGTCCATGGCATTGCCACCGGCTTTGAGGACATCAATCGCCACCTGGCTGGACAGCGGGTGGGATGTGCAGGCCATGCCGTGCGGTGCGTGCACCGGGGAGCGCCCCGGCAGCTCTAGATCTCGCATATTCCAAATCTACTCTATGGTTGTTAATCGCGTCAGCCGCATTGCTGTTCATCTTATAGAGCCTGAAGCGGTCGCGTGAAGGGACCGGTCGATCTATTTCTCATTGCGGCACAAGATCAGCTCTTGCTGGCCCCGGACGGCGCTGTGACGACCTCACCTGCATGCAGCGCCAACACGTGGCCGGCCAGATAAAGAGATCCACAGATCAGGACACGCGGCGCCGGCTCTATTTGACCAGCAAGGGTTACCGCCTGTTCAATGTTGCCGGCCGGTTCGGCGTCAATGTCGAGGCCGCGGGCGATGGCAGCCAGATCATGGGCGCCGAGCGCGTTCGGCTCATTGGGAATGGTGAGTGTGATGACGCGGGCAGCCAGACCGGCGAACGGCTCGATGAAGTCTGCAGCTGACTTGGTGTTGAGCATCCCGAGCACCAGCGTCAAAGGTTTTTCGACCCGCTCATCAAGGTCGGCGAGACTCTGGGCCAGGGCACTGCCAGCCGCGGCATTGTGGCCGCCGTCGAGCCACAGTTCGGCACCATCCGGCAACAGCTTTAAGAGCTCGCCTTGCGGCAGCCGCTGCAGCCGGGCGCGCCACTGCGCACTGCGCAGGCCGGCCTCAATGTTCTCCGTTGATATGCGCGCATCGCCAAGCGCGCGGATGGCAGCGACAGCGACTCCGGCATTTTCAACCTGGAACCGACCCGGCAGCACCGGCAATGGCAGGTCGAGAAGCTCGTTCTCGTCCTGATAGACCAGACGGCCATGCTGCTCAAAACTCTGCCAGTCCTGACCGTGAACCAGGAGCGGTGCGCCGATGCGGGCAGCCTCTGCCTCGATCGTCGGCAAGGCATCATCGGCCTGATGGGCAATGACGGCCGGCACGCCGGCTCTCAGGATACCGGCCTTTTCCCTGGCAATCTCGGATATCCGGTCACCAAGGAACTGCTGGTGATCAAGGCTCACCGATGTGATGACACTCAAGGCGGGTTTGTCGATGACATTGGTTGCATCGAGCCGCCCGCCCAGACCGACCTCTAGAAGCAGATAATCGGCCGGGCAGCGGGAAAACGCCAGAAAGGCTGCAGCAGTGGTGATCTCGAAATAGGTAATCGGTTCCTTGCCATTGACCGCCTCGCATTCCTCGAGGATTGCGCTGAGCTCTTGTTCGGCAATGAGTTCACCGGCAAGCCGGATGCGTTCATGGAATCGCACCAGATGGGGTGATGTATAACAATGCACTTTGAGACCGGAGGATTCCATGATGGCCTGGAGGTAGGCAACTGTGGAGCCCTTGCCGTTGGTGCCGGCGACATGAATGACCGGTGGCACGGATCGCTCGGGCGAGCCGAGCTTTTCAAGCAGGCGCCACATCCGATCGAGCGTCAGATCGATGATCTTGGGGTGCAGCTGCAAAAGCCGGGCTAATATAGAATCGCTGACGGCCATGGCCGCGGGTGACCTTTCAAAACTGGCGATTGCGCGCCTTATGCTTCGGCGATGGCGTTCGGTTCAGCCTGCGCAATGGCTTCAGGTACTGCGGCAGCGCCGGTCATGAAGCGGATGAGACGGCTGATGGTCTTGGGCAGTTCGTGGCGAGCTACCACCATATCGACCATGCCATGTTCTTCCAGATACTCGGCGCGCTGAAAGCCCACGGGGAGTTTTTCGCCGATGGTCTGTTCGATCACGCGCTGGCCGGCAAAACCAATCATCGCGCCCGGCTCGGCGATGTGAATATCGCCCAGCATGGCGTAAGACGCCGTGACGCCGCCCGTGGTCGGGTTGGTCAAGACGGCAATATAGGGCAGCCCGGCATCCCGCAGCTCCTGCACCGCGACCGTTGTGCGCGGCAATTGCATCAATGACAGAATACCTTCCTGCATCCGGGCGCCGCCTGATGCAATGAACAGGATATAGGGACAGTTGCGCTCAACGGCAGCACGCATCGAGGTGATGATCGCTTCGGCAGCGGCTGAGCCCAGCGATCCGCCCATGAAGGCAAAGTCCTGGATGGTCACGACAACTTCGATGCCATCGAGCGTACCGACGACCGTGCGAATTGCATCGTTTTGTCCGGTCTTGCTGCGGGCGTCCTTCAAGCGGTCGGTGTATCTTTTCTGGTCGCGAAACTTGAGTGGATCGTCGTTGACCTTGGGCAATTCAATTGCGGTCAGTTTCTGGTCGCCGAAAAGATGGCTCAGGCGGGCCTCGGGCGGAATGCGCAGGTGGTGACCCGAGTCCGGGATCACGAAGAGGTTGGCCTCGACATCACGGTAGAAAACCATCTGCCCGGTTTCCGGGCATTTGACCCACATATTGTCCGGGGTGTCTTTCTTGGTGCCCAGGATGTTGCCGATCTTGGGCCGGACGAAATTCTTGATCCAGTTCATGCCATCACCCCTTGAACTATTCTGCTGCCGGTTTTTCGACCGAGCGCACCCCGCCGGCAAGCTGTGCCACAAGATCAAGCACGGCGCTCACGGTTGAAGGCCCTGGTTTGGCGTCGGCATCCAGACTATCGAGGATTGTATTGACGAGGGCGGAGCCGACAACCACGCCGTCTGCACCGCCGGCAATGCCGGCGGCCTGCTCGGCGGCGCGGACACCGAACCCGACGGCGACGGGCAATGGGGTGTGCCGCTTGATGCGGGCGACGGCCTGGTTTACGCTGGCGATATCTGGTGCCTTGGTGCCGGTGATGCCGAGCACCGAAACATAATAGACAAAGCCGGATGTGTTGCTGAGAACCGTCGGCAGGCGATGGTCGTCCGTTGTCGGCGTTGCCAGCCGGATGAAATTCAAACCGGCGGCAAGAGCTGGAATGCACAGCTCTGAATCCTCTTCAGGCGGCAGATCGACCACGATCAGGCCATCGACACCGGCGGCCTTGGCATCGGCCAGGAAACGTTCAACGCCATAGATATAGATCGGGTTGTAATAGCCCATCAGCACGATCGGTGTTGCATCGTCGCCGGACCGGAAGTCCCTGACCAGTTGCAGCGTCTTGATCATGTTCTGGCCGTTGGCGAGTGCCCTCAGGCTTGACGCCTGGATTGCCGGGCCATCGGCCATGGGGTCGGTAAACGGCATGCCAAGTTCAATAACATCCGCACCAGCAGCCGGCAGGCCCTTGACGATCTCGAGTGATGTTGCGTAGTCGGGATCTCCTGCGGTCAAAAATGTCACCAGCGCAGCGCGCCCTTCATCCTTGAGCGCGGCAAATCGTTGATCGATACGTGTGTCGCCGCTCACAATTCAACTCCCAGATGTTCGGCGACGGCAAAGATGTCCTTGTCACCGCGGCCACACATGTTCATCACCATCAAATGGTCGCTCGACTTGTCGGGCGCAAGCTCTATGACCTTGGCCAGCGCATGGCACGGTTCAAGCGCCGGGATAATGCCCTCGAGCTGGCAGCACAGCTCGAACGCATCGAGCGCTTCCTGATCTGTTGCCGAGATATAGTTGACCCTGCCGATGTCGTTTAACCAGGCATGCTCGGGCCCGATGCCAGGATAGTCAAGCCCGGCCGATATGGAGTGCGCTTCGGTAATCTGCCCATCATCGTCCATCAACAGGTAGGTGCGGTTGCCGTGCAGGATTCCCGGTCTGCCACCGGTGATCGAGGCAGCGTGCGCGCCGGTCTCAACACCGCTGCCCGCGGCCTCGACGCCATAGATTTCAACATCTGTGTCATCCAGGAAGGGATGGAAAAGGCCCATTGCATTTGAGCCGCCGCCAATAGCTGCCACCAGCGAATCCGGCAGGCGGCCTTCGCGTTCGAGCATCTGGCGCTTGGTTTCATCGCCAATGACGCACTGGAAGTCCCGCACCATCTCTGGATAAGGATGCGGGCCGGCAACCGTACCGATGCAGTAAAACGTGTCTTCGACATTGGCGACCCAGTCACGCAGCGCCTCGTTGAGGGCATCTTTGAGCGTGTGCGAGCCGGATGAGACAGGGATCACCTCGGCGCCGAGCAGCTTCATGCGAAAGACATTCGGTTTTTGCCGCTCAACATCGATATCGCCCATGTATACGATGCATTTCAGACCGAAACGGGCGCAGACCGTTGCCGTTGCAACGCCGTGCTGGCCGGCGCCGGTTTCAGCGATGATGCGGGTCTTGCCCATGCGCCGGGCCAGCAGGATCTGGCCCATGACGTTATTGATCTTGTGGGCGCCTGTGTGGTTGAGCTCATCGCGTTTGAAATAGATCTTGGCACCGCCAAGATGCTCCGTGAGCCGCTCGGCAAAATACAAGGGGCTCGGCCGGCCGACGTAGTGTTCCAGGAACGAGTCCATTTCCTCCTGAAATGCCGGATCCGCCTTGGCATCCTTGTACGCCTGCTCCAGCTCCAAAATCAGCGGCATCAAGGTTTCGGCGACGAATCGTCCGCCATGGATGCCATAGCGGCCATGCTCGTCCGGCCCGACGCGATATGAATTGGGGGCATTGACGTTCATTGTTGATCGCCTTTCAAATCCATCCGTCGCTGCGCTGATGGCGCAGGCCGGTGTCATGTGTTCTGGCTGAAGTCGCCTGATTGTTATGAGTTCTTAGCCTGCCGCCTTGGCAGCCTCAATGAATTTTCGAATGAGATCGAGGTTCTTTTCACCCGGTGTGCATTCGACACCTGATGATACGTCGACAATCGGCGCTTGGGTCACCCGGACAGCTTCGGCCACATTGTCCGCGTCCAGTCCCCCGGACAGCATGAATTTTTCGCCGCCATTACCGGTCAACAATGTCCAGTCAAAGGCAATGCCGTTGCCGCCAGGAAGCGCATCTTTCAGATCATCCGGGGCCTTGGCGTCATAAAGGATCATCGCGGCTGCATCTGAAAAAGCAACAGCTGCGGCGATATCATCTTGCGTGCGCACTTTCACCGCCCTGATCACCGGTTTGCCCAAAAGCTCATTGATCTGCTCGATGCGCTCTGGTGTTTCTGAGCCATGTGTCTGGATGATATCGGGATCGACCTGGTCGGCGATTTGCCTGAGCAGCGTATCGTCGGCATCGACGACAAGCGCGACGATCTTGGATTTGCCGCGCGCGCGGTCGGCCAGTTCGCCGGCCACTTGGGGCGAGACGTAACGCGGGCTCGGCGGATAGAAATTCAGGCCGATGTACTCGGCACCGGCAGCAACGGCGCAATCAACGGCTGCCAGCGTGGTGAGACCACATATCTTCACTTCAACAGACATTTCAGGCAGCGCCCAGTTCCTCTAAGATTGCGACCGCAGCAACGACAGGATCATCCGCCTGGGTGATCGGCCTGCCAATGACGAGTATATCGGCGCCGGCATCGCATGCTGCGCGCGGTGTCGCAATTCTTTTTTGATCCTGGATAGCCGACCCGGCCGGTCTGATGCCCGGTACCACGGTGAGAAAATCCGCTCCGCAGGCCTGCTTGATGCCGGCGGTGTCATGCGCCGAGCAGACGACACCTGCAAGTCCGCACTCCCTGGCAAGCCGCGCAAGCCCGGTTGCATGTTCCGCCGTTCCCTTGTCCGGTGCAAAACCTGCTGCGGCCAGATCGGCATCGGACAGGCTGGTCAGGATCGTAACGCCGATCAGCCGGACCCGGTCAGCAACTGCATCGGCTGCAGCGCGTAACATGGCTGGCCCGCCGGTTGTATGGACATTGATGATCGAGGGCACAGGGTCGAGCCGCATCAAGGATGCCAGGCCGGCTGCAACGGTGTTTGGAATATCGTGCAGCTTGAGGTCGAGAAATATTGGCAATCCGGCGCGCGCGACGGCCTCGTAACCGCTGGCGCCATGAGCATAAAAGAACTCCAGACCGATCTTGACATAACCGACATGGCCATTGAGCGCAGCGGCCAATTCAACCGCGCGTGACAGGTCCGGCGTGTCCAGCGGCACGCAGATAGGATTGCTGATGGTCGTCATGAAAGGCCTCAGGCCGCGACGTCTTTTTCCTGGCTCGCCAATAGTTTGTCGCTTCGGCTCAGCTGCTGTTTAAGGCGCTCGTTTTCGATTCGCAAGCTGTCAAGCTCGGCACGGTGCCGGCGGGCAATCTTGCGCCATTTGCCCTGTTTAAGCCAGGCGGCAATACCGCCGGCGAACAACCCGACGAAGATGCCTGCAAAGAATAAGGACCATAATGGAATGTCGAAAGACAACCAGGGAGCGTCCTGGGAAAAAGGATCAAATGAGACTGTTTGAGACTTTCGATTGGCAATGGCAAAAGCGATCAGGATGATCGCGACCGGCAAACCAAGTGCCCAGGACAGAAAACGTTTCATTGTTCAATCTCGCTGCAAATCTGCGCTGACGATAACCCGCCATGCCCCTGCTCAGGCCGCAAGCGTGGCAAAGGTTCATTCTTGCGGTGGGGTCTCATTCAGCCTTTCACGCAATTCCTTGCCGGTCTTGAAGAACGGCACCCGCTTGGCGGTTACCGAAACCGTTTCGCCGGTACGCGGGTTGCGGCCAATACGGGCTTCGCGCTCCTTGACGGAAAAGGCACCAAATCCGCGCAATTCAACCCGGTCACCCTGGGCAAGCGCGTCAATGATCTCATCCAGAATGGTGTTGATAATACGTTCCACATCCCGGTGATAAAGATGCATGTTTTGTTGTGCAATTGTTTGCACTAAACCCGATTTAATCATGCCGCTGCTCCCACCCCTTGTTTGATTACCGGCTAGGGTGCCAAACTGACAGCAGGCCGTCAAGCTTTGCACCATCGGCCTGCAATATTTTGCTTAAGAACAACTCGGAATGCTCCACACCGAGGCCTTTGAACACCATTGCCAGTAACGACAGGCCCAATCCGGAAGGGTCTACCTTTGCCTTTGGCGTCCAGTCGACGATTTCCAGATCGGAATCAAGATTCTTTTTCTCGACCAGCCAGGCTTTGGCGTGCTTTTCGCCGCCCAGTGCATCGATCAGTTTGTTCTCAACTGCCTGGCGGCCGCTGTAGACCCGGCCATCGGCAAGACGCAGCGCCTCCGGTTTATCCAGATTGCGGCGTTCTGCGACCAGGCCAACAAACCAGTCGTAGGAGTCCTGAATAAGCAATTGCGTCACATCTCGGACCTTGTCGGTGAGCGGGTTGAACATGTTAGGTTCAGCCTTCAGCTCACTGCTTTTGATGCTTTCCATCTTGATGCCAAGCTGATCGAATAACCGGCTGACCTCGGCCCACTGGAAGATGACGCCAATCGATCCGGTAATCGTATTGCCCCGTGCAACAATGTGATCGGTTGCGATCGCGGTGATATAGCCGCCAGAGGCGGCAACGGTACCCAGAACAGCGGTTACCGGCTTGTCTTCGGCGATCTTGCGGATTGCCTCGTAGATCGCCTCTGAACCAGCCGTCGTGCCACCTGGGCTATCGATGTGGATGATGACGCCTTTGACCCGTTCGGCTTTGCTCAGCTCTTCAAGCATCTTGAGCGTCTTGCGATCGCCGGTGATCAGGCCTTCGACCCGAACCCTGGCAATATGATCGGAAAACTTGCTCAACCCGCCATTGGTGCTGGCCCCCCACAAGGTGAGGATGCCAAGTGACAGGGCAATTGCCAGGATGGCAACGATGCGCCAGACGCCTAGGCGCCGGCGCATCTGCCTGTTGGCAACAATGGAATCTGCTTCAAGCATCTTCACTCATCACGTTGCGGGCTCGATAGAGCCAAACGGTTGAGGGCACCGGAGGGCCAGCATTTAGCTGTCCTTCTTGTCCTCTTCAGCGTCTTCGGCAGGCGCCTCTTCAGCAGCGGCTTCTTCGGCAGGCGCCTCTTCAGCGGCGGCCTCTTCGGCTGGTGCTTCTTCAGCGGCGGCTTCTTCAGCCGGTGCGTCTTCTGCGTCATCTCCAGCATCGGCCGCAGCCTTGTTCAGTGCGGCACCGAGGATATCGCCAAGCGAAGCGCCTGAGTCCGATGAGCCGTACTGCGCCACGGCAGCCTTTTCGTCGGCGATCTCAAGAGCCTTGATAGACACGGAGATCTTGCGGTTCGCCTTGTCGATCTGGGTGATGCGGGCATCGACCTTTTCACCAACAGCAAAGCGGTCAGCGCGCTGCTCGGAACGGTCACGTGCCAGATCGGCGCGGCGGATAAAGGCCGACAGATCGGAACCGGCGATCGATACTTCGATGCCGTTGTCCTGTACGGCGGTTACCTCGCAGGTCACAGTCGCACCCTTGCGCAGGCCGGTGGCGCTTTCCATCGGATCGGCGTCGAGCTGCTTGACACCAAGCGAGATGCGCTCCTTGTCCATGTCAACATCGAGCACGATGGCTTTGACCATCTCACCTTTTTTGTATTCCTTGATTGCTTCTTCGCCAGACTGCTTCCAGTCGAGGTCGGACAAGTGCACCATGCCATCGACTTCGCCATCAAGACCGATGAACAGGCCGAATTCGGTGATGTTCTTGACTTCGCCTTCAACGTGCGCCCCAACCGGGAACTTGTCGGCAAAGGTTTCCCAAGGGTTGTCCTGGGTCTGCTTGAGGCCAAGCGAAATGCGGCGCTTGGCTGGATCGACTTCAAGCACCTGAACGGTAATTTCTTCGGATGTCGACAGGATCTTGCCGGGATGAACGTTCTTTTTGGTCCAGCTCATCTCAGAAACGTGCACCAGACCTTCAATGCCCTCTTCCAACTCTACAAAGGCGCCGTAGTCGGTGATGTTGGTGACGCGGCCGGTGACCCGGGCATCGATCGGGTATCTGCCCTCAACGCCTTCCCAGGGATCGCTTTCAAGCTGCTTCATGCCAAGGCTGATACGCTGGGTCTCGGGATTGATCTTGATGATCTGGACCTTGACGCTCTGGCCGACAGTCAAAACATCTGACGGCTGGTTGACGCGCTTCCAGGAGATGTCGGTAACGTGCAGGAGGCCGTCAATGCCGCCCAGATCGACAAACGCGCCGTAGTCGGTGATGTTCTTGACCACACCTTCCACAACCTGGCCTTCAGCAAGGTTCTGAACCAGCTCGGAGCGCTGTTCGGCGCGGGTTTCTTCCATGATGGCACGGCGCGAAACCACGATGTTGCCGCGACGCTTGTCCATTTTCAGGATCTGGAACGGCTGTGTAATGTTCATCAGCGGGCCAACATCGCGGATCGGGCGGATGTCGACCTGGCTGCCCGGCAGGAAGGCCACGGCGCCGCCAAGATCGACCGTAAAGCCACCTTTGACGCGGCCGAAGATCACGCCATCGCAGCGCTCGTTGTCGGCATAGGATTTTTCCAGGCGGTCCCAGGCTTCTTCGCGGCGCGCCTTGTCGCGCGACAGAACCGCTTCGCCCATCGCATTCTCGATGCGCTCCAGGTAGACTTCAACTTCATCACCGGTGGCCAGAACAGCGTCTGAGCCCGGCGTGTGGAATTCGCGCAAAGGCACGCGGCCTTCGGTCTTCAGGCCTACATCAATGATCGCCAGATCATTCTCAACCGCGATGATGCGGCCTTTGACGACAGTACCTTCCAGCGCAGTATCGCCGGTGAAGGATTCATCGAGCATTGCAGCAAAATCGTCGGTGGTTGGATTCATGGAATCAGTCGTTGCCATTCGTTCCTCATCAATTTTAGTATCGGGGTTGGCCCACGGTAATGTCCGCAGGTCGTCCCATCTGGGCCCGCGCGGTCAATTTTGCGCATGTCAGGCCGATGGGCATACCACGAGTTGTATCCGGTTTCGAAATGTCTGCGCCCAGGCTCACGCACACCTAACTATCTGAACCAGAAGAACAATTTAGATACGCAGGCTCATTGAGCCGATGCATCCGGTTTAGGTTGAACCGTCAATCACTCGAACGGCTGCCTGGAACGCGGTTTCTATATCCAATTCTGAGGTATCGAGCAAGTGCGCGTCGGCCGCAGGTTTCAGCGGCGCAATGGCCCGATTGGTATCCCGTTCATCGCGGCGCTCGATGTCTCGCAGGACTTCCTCGTAGCTACCGTCCTGTCCGCGCAACACCGCTTCTTCAAATCGCCGGCCGGCACGCACGCCGGCCAATGCCGTCACGAACAGCTTCACATCGGCATCGGGGCACACAATTGTGCCGATGTCACGACCGTCGAGCACCGCACCGGGCGGCTCGGCGGCAAAGGCGCGCTGCCGTTTCAGCATAATTGCACGCACTTCCGGCATGGCCGCCACGACCGAAGCCGCCTCGCCGACACCGGCACCGCGCAATTCATCGTCGCTGAACTGGTTGAAGTCCATCTGCCGGGCTATCTTGAGGGCGCAGGCCTGATCGGCAGGATCACCGCCGGCATTGAGAATTGCCAGGGCCACCGCCCGGTACAGCGAGCCGGTATCGAGGTGTTTCAGGCCATAGTGCCGTGCCAGCAGACGCGCCAGCGTGCCCTTGCCTGATGCTGCCGGGCCGTCGATCGCGATAATCATGACCGACCGGGGGCGTCTTCCAGGTTTGCGCCGAGCTGACGCATCCTGTCGATGAAATCAGGGAAGCTGGTTGAGATGATTGCCGCATCATCAATCTCCACCGGCGCACTCGCCACAAGCCCCAGCACCGAGAACGCCATGGCAATGCGGTGATCGAGATGGGTTGCGACCAGGCCACCGCCCGGCACGGCACCGCCATCGACCTCCAGCCAGTCGTCGCCGGCCCGCACTGCAACACCGTTCACCTCAAGCCCGTTTGCGACCGCTGCGAGCCGGTCACTTTCCTTGACGCGCAATTCCTGGAGCCCGGCCATGTGGGTTGTACCGGTTGCACAAGCCGCGGCAACGGCAAGCACGGGATACTCATCGATCATCGAGGGTGCACGCTCGGCAGGCACGGTGACGCCGTGCAGGGCACTGCTGGTCGCCCTCACGTCACCGACCTCCTCACCGCCCGACAGGCGTCGGTTCGATATGGTTATGTCCCCACCCATGTCCTGCAATGTGTCGATCAACCCGGTTCGTGTCGGGTTGAGCATAACATTTTCGACGGTAATTTCACTGTTTTCGCATATCAAGGCCGCAACCAGGGCAAAGGCGGCCGAGCTTGGATCGCCGGGCACATCGACATTGGCCGCGGTGAGCTCATGCTGGCCGGTTATCGAGATGCGCCGCGTGGTGCCCTGCATTTCAATATCGATGTCAGCCCCAAAGGCCTTCAACATCCGCTCTGAATGATCGCGTGTCGCGATGGTCTCGATGACCGATGTGGTGCCGGGCGTGTTCAAAGCGGCCAACAACACAGCCGATTTGACCTGAGCAGACGGCATCGGCAACTCGTAGGTGATCGGCACGGGATCGCGGGCACCCTTGAGGGTCAACGGCAGGCGACCGGGCGTCTGGGCTTCAAAGACTGCCCCCATTTGCTCAAGCGGTGTGATGATGCGGCCCATGGGCCGGCCCTGCAAAGACGCATCGCCGGTGAAACGCACGTTGATCGGGGTTGCTGCGACAAGGCCCGCGCACAGCCTGACACCGGTGCCCGCGTTGCCGAAATCAATTTCAACGTCCGGTTCGCTGAGGCCGCCGACACCCACCCCTTGCACGTGCCATGCACCGTCCTGGGTGCGCTCGACATAGGCTCCAAGCGCTGCCATGGCCTTTGCCGTGGCGATGACATCTTCAGATTCAAGCAGTCCGGTGATCGTCGATTTGCCGATACACAGCGCCGACAGCATCAAGGCGCGATGCGATATCGACTTGTCGCCTGGCACACACATGCGCCCGGTGAGGCCTGTGGAGTGCACAGCGCGCAAAGGACTTGATTTATCGGTGTGGGCCAAGATGGATTGCCGTTGCCAGGATTCAGACATGAATATCGGAGCGGTCCTAGCATAACGGCTGATCGGATGTCATCCTTGCCCTGGGGTGCGTCCTTTTGTTTTTGACAGCGCAGGGCACACATGGCATGGGATGCGCAATTCATTCCATCCATCTTGAAGAGGACGTTCACCGTGGTTGACGCGGAGCTTGGAACCAAACGCAGTTGCCCCAGTTGTGCGGGCCGGTTTTACGACCTGAACAACGACCCGATCACCTGTCCGTTGTGCAGTGAGACCTTTGTCGTTGAGCCCATTTTGCCATCGAAGGCGGACAGCCCGGCACCTTCTGCACCGACGCCGGCGCCTGAAGCGGCCAAGGCCCCGGCAGCGGAGCCCGCTGCTAAAGCCGATGACGACGCAGAAGATGATGTCGACGACGAGGTTGCCGCTATTGAAGACGTCGACCTGGGCGAGGACGACACCGATGTTGTTGCCGCCGAGGACGACAACACCTTCCTGGAGACCGATGACGACGATGAGAACAATGTCACCGACATCGTTGCGCCGGGCCCGAAAGGCGAAGAAGAAACCTGATTTCCAGGCCGCTGCGCGCGCACTCAAGAATTTGCTTGATTGTCAGCCACCTGCAGCCTAATTTCCGGCCCGCCGGCCACATGCCGGCGGGACATACATAGCCAGCGGATGCAACCATCGTTGCCCGGCCGCAGGCAGTGTGGGGCCATAGCTCAGTTGGGAGAGCGCTTGAATGGCATTCAAGAGGTCGGCGGTTCGATTCCGCCTGGCTCCACCATTATCCGAACCGTTTTCGATATATCTTTCAGTGCCTTAGAGGGCCTCTTGAGGCGTTCGAGGCGCTCGGTCACAC